>JACPYM010000066.1 GCA_016196035.1 Acidobacteriota bacterium
AACGATATGCTTTCTACACACGGATGGTTGCGCTTGGGACTCCTTTCGAGTTTCGTCACCCAAAAGGATAACCCGCTACAACGCAATCATCCGTTTCTTTTTCAATGACCGAGCTTACCCACAAAATCCAGTGGGATCAGAAGTTTGAGGAAGAAGCAGATTGTTTACAAGGCGCTCCCCATGGCATTAGAGAGGAGAGGCCTTGCTTAGCTGAGGGGCCTTGCGGTGGTGTTGCGCAGGTTCCGCCCCGCAATGGTTGTACGCCAGCCGATGGTACTGAGTGTGATTTTGGAGACCTCCTTTTACCATCTGGAAATAATGGGGATCTTTGTTGTAAGGCTTCCCCTATCCTAATTGACCTTTCCGGAAGAGGGTTTAGCCTTAGCGATGTTGTTGGTGGAGTGCCGTTTAACTTAACCGGTAGCAATCCTAGCCTTCAGGCTGCCTGGCCGACCCAAAGTTCTGGCAATGCCTGGCTGGCATTAGACCGTAATGGTAATGGAACCATAGACGATGGCTTGGAATTGTTTGGCAATTTCACCCAACAATCACCTTACTCTGACGGTGAGAATGGTTTTCACGCATTAGCCGAGTTTGATAAGCCGGAGAACGGCGGTAACGAAGACGGCTGGATTACCAGCGCTGACGGTGTGTTTGCGTCTTTGGCAAGACATTAACCACAATGGAATTTCAGAGCCAGCCGAGCTACTTACCCTTGCTTCGCAAGGCATTACGATGATCTCTTTAGAGTATGTTTCGACGCCGATAGCTGATCAACACGGTAACCAATTCTTGTTTAAGGGGAGAATTATTACGGCAAATGGTGAAAAGGTAATTTATGATGTTTTCTTAAAGTCGGCAGTCATTGCACCCCGTCAGTGGCAAGTCCTAAGGAGTTCAAACAATACCTTGCTAGACCCGCCCCCAACCTTTGGAATTACGAGCGACCTGCCAGTACCGGCTGATTACGATGGTGATGGCAAGGCCGATAGAGCAGTCTGGCGGTTAAGCGATGGTAATTGGTTCATCGTGAAGAGTTCAAATGACACAACTACTGCTGTGATTACGTGGGGAATCTCCGGTGATGTGCCAGTGCCAAAAGATTATGATGGTGACGGTAAAGCCGACCTAGCTATCTGGCGGCCATATGAAGGTAATTGGTACATCAAACGCAGCAGTGATAGTCAATATCAGATTACTCAGTGGGGAGCAGCTTATGCCCCGTACTACGATGTGCCGGTACCCGCTGATTATGATGGCGATGGTAAGGCTGATTTGGCTATTTGGCGTCCCATCGAGGGTAATTGGTACATCAAGCAGAGTAGCAATGGCGCGAGTGTCATAAAGACCTGGGGTACATCTGGTGATGTTTTAGTGCCAGCTGATTATGATGGTGACGGTAAAGCTGACTTAGCCGTCTGGCGACCAGCAGAAGGTAACTGGTACATCAAACGCAGTAGTGATGATCAGTATCAGATTATTTCGTGGGGCGCTGGCTTCGACCCCTATTTCGATATACCTGTCCCCGCCGATTATGATGGCGATGGCAAGGCCGACGTCGCGGTCTGGCGGCGAAGGGAAGGCAACTGGTACATCAAGCAGAGTAACAATGGCGCAAATGTGATAAAGCAATTAGGAGTAAATGGCAACATGCCGATACCACGAGATTATGATGGTGACGGTAAAGCTGACTTGATAGTGTGGTGAGTAGGTATACCACAAATATGACTATTAGTTGTTACCTTGATTACGGTATGAACTTATGCTTTACAAAGTTGCTCATGCATATGGTGGGTAGCCATGCAGTATGACAGCCTGGAACAGCGGTAATTACCCGGACATATTGGCTGTCACACTTTACCACTCATTGCCCAACGCCCCAGTTTAATCCTCATCTACAACGCTTTCACTTCCAGCGCCGCCGCGCCCAATGCGCAGAACACGCGATTGAGTTTGACCAACACGCATCCGGTCAACAAAAGCTATGTGCATCTGTTTTTTGTGGAGGGCGCGTCGTGCAGCGTGGCGGATGGCTTTGTGTGTCTGACGCCGAATCAGACGACCAGTTTTCTGGCTTCGGATTTGGATCCGGGGACGAGCGGTTACGTCGTCGCTGTGGCGGTGGATGCGTTGGGCTGCCCGATCAGTTTCAACCATCTGATCGGCGATGAATTCGTAAAATTCAGCAGCGGTCACGCGGCCAATCTGGGCGCTGAAGCGGCGACGGCGATTGCGGGCGGCTTGCCGCTTTGCGATGGCAATACGACGACGGTTGAGCTGCGTTTTGATGGGAGCAGTTACAGCCTGCTGCCGCACGTGCTGGCGGTGGACAATCTGGCTTCGCGCGCGGATGGCAACGAGACGCTGCTGATTTTGAATCGCATCGGCGGCAGTCTGGCGACGGGCGCGGCGACGTTGGCGAATGTGTTTGGGATTCTTTATGACGATGCCGAAGCGCCGGTGAGTTTCAGCTTCGCGGCGGCGACTTGCCAGTTGCGCAGCGTGTTGTCGGGCAGTTCATTGCGCACGGTGCCGCGCTACGAGCAATTCATCCCGGCGGGCCGCACGGGTTGGTTGAAGGCTTCGGTGACAAATTTGGGCGCAATGACGGGCGCGGTCTTGAACTTCAATGAGAATGCGACGGCGCGGGGCGGGGCGTTCAATCAGGGCCACAACCTGCACAAGCTGACGACGACGAATGCGGGGGCGGTGACGATTCCGGTGTTCCCGCCGGGCTGTTGAATCAATGGATGTTTGTGTCAGTAGCCCGCGTGTAAGCAAAGGCCCGACTAGCCTACAGCGGTTTTCAGTTGAGTGAGTAGATAGGAAACGATTTTGCCCAATGTTTATAGGCTTTCGAAGTTTTTACTTCTACTTATTCCAGCGAAAACCGCTGTAAGCAAGCCCTTGCTTACGGCTTGTCATTACCAAAATCTGTGCACGAATCCAGCCCGCGAATGCGGGCGGCAGCATAAAGCCTGGGGCGGAGGCGTCAGCCGGAACCCCAGGACGGCGCCAGATGCAGCCCCAAGCCTGCGAAGTGGGCGGCAGACTTGCGCGCAGTGGAGCACGATCTGCCGCCCGCCATCGCGGGCTGGGCGCGTAATCGCCAATGTTCCCAGGGTTCCGCGCCACCGCGCTCCACCCTGGGCTTTACACTGCCGCCCACATCCGCGGGCTGAAAACCAGGCGCGCGCGATTCGTGCACAGATTTGGGTAATGACGAGACTTACGCGCGGGCTACTGACACCGTACACTGACATGAAAACCGATCTTAGCTTACCTGCTTCGTGCGCTTCATTGCTTCGTAGTGCAAGGCTTGTAAAATGCCTGGGCGGCGTTGCTGTGCATTCAGGCGTGGCAGCGCAAAACCCGAAAAGGAGATGTTTCCGTGTCGCTCCAACCATACTCATTCAAATTGACAGCGCTGGCGTGCGCGCTTTGGTTCAGTGTTTTGACGCCATCAGCACGAGCGCAAAACCAGCCCTTCGTCGCCAATTATGACGAAGCCAAAGTCGGCAGTTACGAATTGCCCGATCCTTTGCGGCTCGCCAACGGCAACGCTGTCACCGATGCCAAGGCCTGGCGCGCGCGGCGGCAAGAGATTTTGCGACTCTTTGGCGAGCACGTGTATGGCTTCACGCCCGCGACAAAAACGCGCATTGCGTTTGCTGAAACCAAACGCGACGAGAATGCGCTGGGCGGCTTGGCCGTGCGCCGCGAAGTCACGGTGTATCTGCTTGGACGCAAGGACGGCCCGCAAATGCATCTGCTGCTCTTTGTGCCAAAAGCGGCCCGGCAGCCTGCGCCTGTGTTCATGGGGTTGAGCTTCAACGGCAACCACGCCGTGCATCCTGATCCCGGCATCACGCTTTCGACCGCGTGGCTGCCCAATACCAGAGACGGCGGCGTCGTCAACAACCGCGCCACTGTCAAAGCGCGCGGCAGCGAAGCCAATCGTTGGGCCATCGAAATGATCGTCAAACGCGGTTACGCCGTCGTGACAGCCTATTGCGGCGATTTGTTCCCCGATCACAACGAAGGCCTGAAAGATTCGATCATCCCACAGCTTTATCGAAACGGGCAGACGGCGCAGGCCGCCAACGACTGGAATGCGCTGGGCGCGTGGGCGTGGGGGATGAGCCGCGCAATGGATTACATCGAAAAGGACAAGACGCTCGATGCCCGGCGTGTCGCCATCATCGGGCATTCACGGCTGGGCAAAGCTACGTTGTGGGCGGGCGCGCAGGATGAACGCTTTGCGCTGGTCATTTCCAATGAAAGTGGCGAAGGCGGCGCGGCGCTGGCGCGGCGTAATTTCGGCGAGACGGTCGAACGCATCAACACCAGTTTCCCATACTGGTTCAACGCCAATTTCAAACAGTACAACCGCAACGTCGCGGCGCTGCCCGTTGATCAACACATGCTGCTGGCGCTGATTGCGCCGCGTCCGCTTTACGTCGCTAGTGCCGTCGAAGACCAGTGGTCAGACCCGCGCGGCGAATTCCTCTCGGCCAAAGCGGCTTCGCCAGTGTATCGCTTGTTGGGCACGGATGGCCTGGGCACGACCGAGATGCCGGGCTTGCAGCAGCCAGTCATGACGACCATCGGCTATCACATCCGTGCGGGTAAGCATGATGTCACCGAGTACGATTGGGAACAGTATCTGAACTTCGCCGATAAACATCTGCGGACGAAGAAATAATGTACAGCCGGCTGCCAGCCGGCTGAAAGTTCGCGCGAATTTGGGGCTGGCTTTCGGCCTTACAACGTCTGAGCAGGCAGTTGGCTGGCAGCCGACTGTACATTGCGGCAAACAAATGATGAGCTTTGTTGACATCCTCATGCTGGCGCTGCGCAATTTGCGCCAGGCCAAACTGCGCACGGCGCTGACCGTCATCGGCGTCGTCGTCGGCGTTGCCGCGATTATTACGATGGTCAGTTTCGGCATCGGCTTGCAGCGCAACATCATCGGCCAGGCCTTTGCGCGACTGGATGCCTTCACTGCAATCACCGTGTTGGGCGCGGATACGGAAGACCTGCTGGCGTTGAACGAAGGGCGCACCGCGTTGGATGAAGACGAAGAGGGAGCCGCAAAGCCTGGGAATGCCGAAGCCGTAGCCAGCCCCGCGCCGAGTGCAACTCCGGCCAGCAATGGCCCACCGAATGCGCCCAGCCGGCCGCGCCGCGTGTTGGATGAAACGACGCTCGCCGAGATTGGTAGGCTGAAGGGCGTGCGGTTTGTCGCGCCAATTGTGACGTTCAATTGCTTCACGCGCTTTAACGACCGCACGCGGGTGCAAACGATTGCCGGGGCGACGGTGGGCGATGATCCGCGTTTCAAAACCTTTCTGGCGGGCGGCGGTTTCCGCACTGCCGATGCGCACGAAGCCGTCATCAACGAAAACTTCCTCACCGCGTTTTCGCCGGAAGCCTTTCGCCGTCGCCGTAATCGCCGGGGCGGGCCACCACAAGGCGGGCCGTTTCAAGCCACTTCGACCAAGAGCGATGAAGAGCGCGTGCGCGATGCGCAAGCCGCCCTGGGCAAAGAGCTTACGCTGCTCTCGCAACCCGGCGCAGCAAGTGTGACGGGCAGCATCTTTGGCATTCCGTTGCTCAATCCCGCTTCGACACCCATTGGCGTGGCTGATGACAGCCGCCTTGAGAAACATGCCTTTCGCATTGTCGGCGTGCTGAAAACCGAAGGCGGCTTGAATTTCAGCCCCTTCGGCAATGCCAATTTCTTTTTGCCGCTGGAACAGGCCAAACGCTTGCGGCTGGCGAATCTGTCGCCGATGGAACGCATGGGCGAGGCGCTGACCGGGCATGACGATGTGCCTAGCTATCGCGCGTTGGAATTGCGCGTCACCGATCCGAGCCAGATCAAACCCGTCACCGCCGCCTTGGAAAAGCTGGGCCTGCGCGCATTTTCAGTCACGACCCAACTCGAAGAGATCGAACGCATCTTCCTGATCATCAACAGCAGTCTGGCGTTGATTGGCGGCATCGCCTTGCTGGTGGCGTCGTTCGGCATTTCGAACACGATGATTATGTCCATCCGCGAACGCACGCGCGAGATCGGCATTATGAAAGCCATCGGCGGTTCGGACGGCGAGATCATGAAAATCTTTTTTGTCGAAGCCAGCCTGATTGGCCTGCTGGGTGGGACGTTGGGCGTGCTGGCGGGCTGGGGCGTAGACCGTTTGGCCAACACGCTGGCCAACCAGTGGATCGTGCGGCAAGCAGGCCAAACCATGCGCCACATCGAATTCTTTTCGATCCCCTGGTTTTTGTCGGGCGGCGCGATCCTGTTCGCCGTGTTCATCAGCCTGATTGCGGCGATCTATCCGGCCTCGCGCGCCGCCAAAGTAGACCCGATCAAGGCACTGCGCTATGAGTAATGCAGTGCCGGTTGTGCAAGTGAATTTTACGTTGGCTGGGCCGTCGAGATTCTTTGTCGAAGCGGTTGACTACACGGGGTTTCGGCCAGAGAATCACCGCCGTAACGAAACAAATTAAGCACCACTAGAGAGCAGTTGCGACGCGCGGGCGAGGCGCGTCCTACTCCTCTCAAAACGAAGAAAAATACCCCCCCTTCCTGAAGCAACATTCGGAGGGAACCATGAAAGTCCATCGTATTGTGCGGCGCTTTGTGCGGCAGCTATGCGGGCAAAGCTGTCTGGCGCTGCTGTGGTTATTGGGCGTGGCTGCCCTTGTGCAAGCCCAGACCGCCAGGTCTGCGAACGAGGCTGTGCTCAGCCTCGACACGCAGGTTGTGTCGCTGACCGTCACCGTCAGCGACAAACAGGGCCGCCATGTGTCCGGCCTGGAGCAAGGCGCGTTTGCCTTGTTTGAAGACCAAGTGGCCCAGGAAATCAGCTACTTCACCAATACCGACACACCGGCTTCGATTGTCGTCGTGTTCGATTTGTCGGGTTCGATGCGCGACGAAAAGATCAAACGCTCCCAACTGGCGCTCGAACGCTTTTTGCAGAACTGCCACGCCGATGACGAGTATTCGTTGATCGGGTTCAACGACCACGCCTGGGTGGCGTTAGACCGCACACGCGATCCGCAGCAGTTATTGCGGCAATTCAGTAGCGTGAAACCGGAAGGGAATACGGCGCTTTATGACGCCGTCGCGTTGGGCTTGCGGCAGTTGGAAAAGGCTCGTTATCCCCGGCGCGTGCTGTTGGTCATCAGCGATGGCGACGACAATCATTCGCGCGCCAGTTTGCGCCAGATCAAACGCCAGGTGAATGAATCCGCTGCGTTGATCTATGCCATTGGCGTGCATGATTTTTCGTTGCGCAACCAAATCGGCGGATTGATTCTGCACGAACTGACAGAGCCGAGTGGCGGCAAGGCGTTCTTCCCGAAAGATGGCGAGGCCATGTCGGAGGCGTTTGAAAAGATCGCGCTCGAATTGCGGCAGCAGTATTCCATTGGCTATACGCCGTCGAATTTTTCCGCCGACGGCAAGTGGCGCAAGCTGAAAGTCAAAGTCACACCGCCTCCCGAAACGCCGGGCATCGTCGTGCGCGCCCGCGTAGGCTATTACGCCAATCCCAAACGACCCGGGGCCGCTGCCGAAGAAGTCGAAGCGGCGCATCGCTAGTCGTTTTGTTGGATGGTTGCCGGCGGGCGAACGATCAGCGCGTCTTCGACGTGCGGGTCACTGTGCAAAGTGATGTGCACCGGGCAGCGGTTGGCGATGTAAAGCAAACGTTCGCGCTGCTCTTCGGTCACTGCGCCGGTGACGTAAATCAAGCGGCTGATGTGTTGAATCTCTTTTTTCGCGGCCTTCTGTTCGTCGCTGCACGATTCGCAATCGTCCGCGTGAATGCGGTCGAAACTTAGCAGCACCTCGACCTCGGTGATTGGCAGTTGCTTGCGTTCGATATACATCCTGAGCGTCATCGCCGTGCACGCGCCCAACGCCGAGAGCAGCAATTCATACGGCGACATCCCTTCATCGGTGCCACCTGCTTTGACCGGCTCGTCGGCCACCAGCGTGTGCGCCCCCGCCGTGATTTGGGTGCGGAAGCCATCGGCCAGCGCCAGTTTTACGCGAACATCATTCATTGTGCTTCCTCGGAAAAGACCCGCCGCAGATTATCGCAGAAAGGCGCAGATCAGCGTTTGTCTGCGATAATCTGCGGCTCAGGTTTTCGTTGCTTCAGAGGCGCGCCATCACAACAGTGGCAACTCTGCCGTGAGCAGTTGCAGCCCCAGAATTTTCCAGCGCGCAATCGCCGCGCGGATGTCGTCTTCGGTCGTGCGCGGATTGATCGTGCACATGCGCAGCACCGTTTGGCCGCGCAGGATCGTCGAACTGGCGAAGGCAAACCCGTCTTCGCGCACGGCATTGACGAGTTGCTGATTCAACCTGTCGAGTTCACTTTCGCCCACACCCACAGGCGCAAAGCGAAAGGCGACGATGCCCAGCGTGGCGGGCGAAACGATTTGCCAGCAGGCGTCTTCGCGCAACACTTGCTCGGCCAATTCCGCCAATTCCAGCCCGCGCGCCACCGCCGCGCGAAAGGCCGCGACGCCAAAGGCCTTGAACGAGAGCCACAATTTCAACGCGCGGAAGCTGCGCGTCAGTTGATAACCCTGCTCGTAAAAATTGACCTCGGCCATATTGAGTTGCGTGTCTTCCAGATATTCCGGCAGCACGTGAAAGGTCTGCTTCAACCAGCGCACATCGCGCACCAGCACGCAGCCGATTTCGTAGGTCTGAAACAGCCACTTGTGCGGATCGAGCGCCAGCGAATCCACTTCGCCCAATCCCGCCAATAATGCTTGGCCGCGTTCGCACAACACCGCCGCCACGCCATACGCGCCGTCAACGTGCAGCCATAAATCTTCAGCGCGGCAAAACTGCACCAGTTCCGGCAGCGGATCAATCGCGCCTGTGTTGGTCGCCCCCGCATTGGCGATCACGCAAAAGGGCCGCCTGCCATTGGCGCGGTCAGCGGTGACAGCGGCTTGCAACGCGGCCAATGGCAGGCGATACGCCGCATCGCTCGGCAGCTTGCACAACTGTTCGGGCGCAAAGCCCAACACGCGCAAGGCACGTTCAGAGGCCGAGTGCGTTTGATCTGAAAAGTAAACGACCGCATCGGCGAAGCGGTCATTCAGCTTGACGTGGCGCGCCACGGCCAGCGCCGTCAAATTGGCCGCTGACCCGCCCGACACGAAATGCCCGCCCGCCGTTGCAGGCAAGCCGCACAATTCGCGCAACCAATCCACCGTTACCAATTCGATTTGCGCGGGCGCCGAACCGCCCAGCCACGAGCCTACAAAAGGATTGAAGCCGCTCATCAGCACATCGGCCAGCACGCTGACAAAATTGACCGGCGTCGGGATGAAGGCGAAAAAACGCGGATGCCCGATGTTGCCCATAAACGGCCAGACATCGCGCTGCAATTGCGCGAAGAGTGTTTCAATGCCGGTTGGCGCTTCGGGCAAGGGCTCGCGCAAGCGGGCTTCGAGTTCGGCGCGCGTGCCGACGCGGATGGCGGGTTTGTCGTTGAGTTGTTCAAAGTGGGCGACGATCTCGTCAATGGCTTGGTAGCCGAGACGGCGCATTTCTGCGGGTGAGAGATCGAGTTGATCGTTGTTGGGCATTACTGGTTAAGGCGCGATCTGAACGTTCGGGTAGCGCTGAATCTTCCCATCCAGCGTGACCAGCAGGCAGCCGTAAATTCTGGCCGTGGCGACAATCAGTTGATCCGCTGGATCGCGATGGAAATTGCCGGGCAGATGATTGGACTCGACCGCAATTTCCGGTGTCAGGTCTAGCAGTTGGATACCCGGTTCAGCCAAGGCAAAGTTGAACCAATCTTTGATCGGGAAAGGCAGCGGCAATCTACCCAACAGGTCGAGTTTCGCCACCTCCCAGCACGAAAAGACGCTGACTCCCAGCCCTTGCGTGACGTGTGCTTGCACATAGGCTCGCTGCGCCGCCGGAAGCTGACTATCCCGATGCACCCACCAAACCCAAATATGCGTATCAAGCACGATCATCGGTAAATTTCCCAATCACTTTCCGGCACGGCAGGCTCAAAGGGGTCGTGGTAGACGATGGGCATACCGCGCAATGGATAGCGCTCTGCTTCATTCTTCGCGTCAGTCTCGGCACTTGGCGCTTGGAAAAAACTTGAACGCACGATGACCTCGACCCGTTCTCCGGTCAGGAAAGGCAGATTGCTCAAGGTCAAGCTGCCGTCCGGCGCGACTGTTGTTTCGACACGATAAGCTTGCATTGTTTTCTCCATTAAACACTTCCTACTAAACAATCCACCCGCCGCCAACCACTACATCACCATCATAAA
Organism: Acidobacteriota bacterium; assembly: GCA_016196035.1. Classification (NCBI taxonomy): domain Bacteria; kingdom Pseudomonadati; phylum Acidobacteriota; species Acidobacteriota bacterium. Next base: position 10,341 of record JACPYM010000066.1, read on the forward strand.
ACACCGCTGCCTGTCCCGGCGTGACCGCGCGTTGTGCTTCATCAAACGCCACCAGCACGGAACCATCCACTTGTTGCGTTAGCGTCGCCGCCGCCTCTTCCGCACGCGAACGAATCTTGACCGTGACGCGCAATGGTTTGGTCAACGCGGCCACAGCGATCCAATTGACGCGCCGCACGATCATGCTGGTCTTGAGCAAATCATCCACACCGCCAACCACCACGCGGTTGCGTTTGGCGTCCACTTCAATCACGTAAAGCGGATCAGGCGAAGAGATGCCCAGGCCGCGCCGCTGGCCGACGGTGTAACGATGAATGCCGGTGTGCCGGCCCAAGACCTGCCCGCTGACCGTGATGATTTCGCCCGGCGCGAGCGCGGCATTCAGCACCGGCAACGTCTTCACGTTCGGCTTTTCTTCGGCCAGATAGCGTTCGATAAATTGTGCGTAGTTGCCGTCCGGGATAAAGCAAATCTCCTGGCTTTCGGGTTTGTGCGCGGTCGGCAACCCGGCGGCGGCGGCGATGTTGCGCACTTCCTGCTTGGTCATTTCGCCGAGCGGGAACATGGCGTAGCGCAACTGCTCCTGCGTCAGTTCAAACAGGAAGTAGGATTGGTCTTTGGCGTGATTGACCGCGCGCAGCAACAGCCAGCGGCCCCGCGCTTCGTCGTATTGCACACGCGCGTAATGGCCGGTGGCGACTTTGGTGGCGTCGGCGGTCTTCGCCAATTCGACCAGCTTGTCGAATTTCAAAAACGAATTGCAGGCCACGCACGGGCTGGGCGTCAGGCCGTTGAGGTAGTTGTTGACGAACGGACTCACCACATCGCGCTCGAATTCATCTTCGAGATTAACGACGTAAAAGGGGAAGCCGAGCTTGTGTGCCACCGTGCGTGCGTCATACAGGTCGTCGAGCGAGCAGCAGCGCGACGGCAATGGTTCGCCGTCCGGCCCGACGTTGATGCGGCGCTGGTTCCAGAGCTGCATCGAAAAGCCGACCAGTTCGTGTCCTTGTTGTTGGAGCAGCGCGGCAGTGGTTGAACTGTCAACGCCGCCGCTCATGGCTACTGCGATCATAGATAAAATCTTCTTTCAACTTGGTCTGGTTTCAAGCATTGCCACCCGGCTAGCCAAATCAGCCCGCTCGCGTCGTTCGTTGAAAATGTCATCACGTAACAGGCTAACATCGCGGCGAATTTCACGGACGTAATCTTCCAGCGCGCCCAATCGGTCTTCAATTCCGCCTATCCGGTTTTCTAATACGGTAAAGCGTGCGTCAAAGTTGGCTGGCAAAGGTTGTGTGTCATACGCCTTTGCCTCAAGCCGCTCCATGCGCCCGTTTAACTCGCCCATGCCCCGGTGTAGCAAGAGCAGTAATTCACGGTCAGACAATTCTTGAGTATCGCTGTCTTCGGTCATTGGCATTTTCCTTTCGCTTGGCAACATCCTCGACACCCATGCTGTTTCCAACAATCCATTTCGGATGCTAAGATGCCCGCTCATATTAGCACACACCATCATCAATGCAGGGACTGAACTAGAAGACATGGCACAAACCAAACCCAACAGCGGCACGCTCAAAACCGAACCCAAGAGCGCGACCATCGAAAAATATCTCATCAAAAAAGAGCCTTACTACCTCAACATCAAAGACGAAGCGACGATCTTCGAGACGGCGTTTCAATCCAAACTGCCCGTGATGTTGAAAGGCCCGACCGGTTGCGGCAAGACGCGCTTTGTCGAAGCGATGGCCTACCGCCTGGGCCGCCCGCTGATCACCGTCGCTTGCCACGAAGACCTTTCGGCCACCGATCTGGTGGGTCGCTTCCTGATCGAAGCCGAAGAGACCGTCTGGCACGACGGCCCGTTGACCACCGCGCTCAAACACGGCGCGATCTGTTACCTTGACGAAGTCGTCGAAGCGCGCAAAGACACCATCGTGCTGATTCACCCATTGACCGACGACCGCCGCGTGTTGCCTGTCGAAAAGCTGGGCCAGTTGTTACAAGCGCCTGATGAATTCATGCTCGTGACCTCGTACAACCCCGGCTATCAGAGCGTGCTGAAAGACTTGAAACAATCCACGCGCCAGCGCTTCCTTTCGATTGAATTTGATTACCCGACTGCCGACAAAGAGACCGACATCGTCGCGCACGAAGGCGGCGTCAACGAAGCCACCGCGCGCGACCTGGTCAAGATTGGCGAGAAGGTGCGCAACTTGAAAGGCCACGGCCTGGAAGAAGGTGTTTCGACGCGCTTGCTGGTGTACGCCGCGCAATTGATCGCCAAAGGCATTGACCCGGTGACCGCGTGCGATGTGGCGATTGCCAGCCCGATTACAGACGATGCCGAATTGCAGCGCGGGATTCGGGAGATCGTGACGACGGTGATTTAGCGACCAATGATGAAAGCATGACGCCTTACAAGGAATTCACGCGGCGGTTCAAACTGCTGATCAGTAAGAACCCTCATCTCATCACGACAACCCTGAGTAACATTTTTACGATGAGGTTGATTGGCAACAAAACGTATGGCGACTTGGCCGAGATTGCCATTGCTGAATTCATCAATCAGTTCATGTACGATTTCAAATCCGTGCACGTCGGCAAAGACCTGTACCGCTCCAAAGCGCACGAAGAAGACATCAAGATTATCAATGAAGTCACACGCGACGAGTTTCCAGTCAGCCTCAAAGCATATGGAGAAGGCCCATTACAACTTTCGACCGACAAAAACTTCATACTGTTTCCGGCCTTGCAGAAATTTGGGCAGGTGATTGAAGGTGAACGGCAGCTTGGCGCGTTGTGGGCGTCTCCGGCCTTTCGTGATTTCGGCAGCCTGAATATCCTGCCTTTGATATATGACGAAAGAAACAAACGCTGCAATATCCTGGTGTTTGATTACGAAGCGGCTAGGCTGAATGTGCAGCGCGTTGTCTTGGAAGATGAAGGCAAGGGCAGAAAGCATCCGGTCTATCGTTTCTACGATGGCGACGGTAACTATGTATGCGAGGTGCGTTATGGCGGCGGTACTGCCAACGCTTTGCAACGAGGGCTTTGGACGCATACCAGAAATGGGTTGAAGTACTTTGATAGTGTGACTAACGGCTGGATTAGTTATTCCCACAGCCAAGTGTTGGTCAGACTCTTCTCGCACGCTCTGATTGCCACCAACAGCGGGCATCAAGCCGCGCTAGATAATCTCAAAGAAGACATCGAATCACAGAAACAAACAGCGAGCCTTATCTGATATGCAAGCACTTGCTTTATTTGATGACCTGGTTGTGACCGTTCCGAAAACGGAAGGGATTAAGTATGCTGGGTCTAAATTAAAGCTGTTGCCGCACCTCCTTTCGCTGGTTCAACAAGTCAATCCCAAAACGGTGTTTGATGGTTTTGCCGGGACTACTCGTGTTTCTCAAGCGCTGGCGCAAAGCGGTTACACCGTGATTGCCAATGACCTGGCGGTCTGGTCAGAAGTTTTTGCGACCTGCTATCTCTTGAATGATTACCCGGCTGCGCATTACAAAAGGTTGATAGACCATCTGAATCAGCTTCCACCTGAAGATGGCTGGTTTACCGAACTTTATGGAGGCGACGCATCTGAAGTTAGTTCCACTAGCCAGGATGGTCTCAAGAAACCATGGCAAAGCCACAACACACGGCGGCTGGACGCGATACGAAATGAGATTGACGGTCTTGCCTTATCCAACGCGGAGCGCGCGGTGCTCTTGACCAGTTTGATTTTGGCACTGGACGAGGTTGATAGCACCTTGGGGCACTATGCGGCTTACCTGAACGAATGGTCACCGCGTTCTTACAACCGTTTGCGGCTCAAGGTGCCGCAGCTTATTCCCAAGCGGGCAGCACATTCAGTTCACCGCCAGGATGTCTTTGAATTGTTGGCTGATGTTGAGGCTGACTTGGCCTATTTTGATCCGCCTTATGGGTCTAACAATGAAAAGATGCCGCCCTCGCGGGTGCGTTATGCGGCTTATTACCACCTCTGGACAACAGTCTGCTTGAATGACCGCCCACCTGTGTTTGGCAAGGCTAAACGCCGTGCAGATACTTCGGACGTTGTTGCTCCCTCGGTTTTTGAAGAGTTTCGCTGTGATGCCAATGGGCATTTCATTGCGCTAGACGCCATTGAACGCCTGCTCAAGTTGACCAAAGCGAAACACATTATTTTGTCGTACAGTTCGGGTGGGCGGGCGACCGCCGCAGGCTTGAATAATGCGATCAGCGCGGCTGGACGGCTGGTTGATGTGATAGAAGTTGATTACCGCAAAAACGTCATGGCCGGTATGCGGTGGACTAACGAATGGGTGCGCGAGGCTGAAGCCCCCAATCGGGAGTTTCTTTTCTTAATCGAGAAGTAGCGCTGTTTTATGTCTGAAGAACGCAAAAGTTTAACCGGTTCGTTGCTGAAAGGCCTGACCGGAAAAGCCGTCGAAGGGCTGGCCCGCAGCGTTGGCCTCAATCCGCACGACCACGCCTGGGTGACGGTGGACATCGGCGCGTCGCTGATGAGCGTCTCGCCCAAGGTCGCGCTGGATTTTTTTAAGGCCGCTAAAGAAGTCGCGCCGCTGCTCGAAAACGGCGACCTGCGCGCCTGGGCCGAATTGGGCAAACGCATCGCGCTGAATAACTCCGAAGAGGCGGGCGATTTCTTCCGCGATTCGGCGACGACGCTGGCGGCGCTGCCGCCGCAATTGCGCGCGCAACTGGTCGCGCTTTGTTCCAAACAGATCGTGCTTTCGCCGCAGGCCGCATTGACGACCTTTCGCACCGCGCCGCGCACCGCCGTGCAATTGGGCGATGAGGCTTCGGCCACGCGCCTGTTCGGCATCGCCGTCGAAGTCGCGCACCGCTCTGTCAAACACAGCACCGAAGTCCTGACCGCCGCGCCCACCGCATTGGCCGCGTTGCGCAAGTTGGAAACGCCCGACGCTGAGGTGTCGCCGACGCAGGCCGTGTTGAATCTGGCTGAAAGCTTTGCCCAGCGCACCGGCGCGACCGCCGCCGAATTCCTGACCGCGATTGGCGAGGGGCTGAATTTCATCACGCGTCCGGCTGATGTGGTGGCGCTGTGCGAACAGACGGCCGTCTTCCTTGAACGCGGCGGCGCGACGGCGCTGCAATACTTTCGCTCGGCGCGTTCGGTGATCGAATTGGGCGGCGCGCAGGCCTTCGACAAATGGAACCGCGTCACGCGCAAGGTCGCCGCCGAAGGCAACGCCATCGTTTACGACTTTCTCAAGCTCACGCCCAAAGTCCTTTCGACGCTCTCGATCACGCAGCGCCGACGCATCACCGAACGCATCGGCGCCGTGCTGGACATCGTCGAAGAGTTGGCCGACGCGAATGTGTATGTCGCGCTCGAGTGCTTCAAATCCTCGCCGCGCGCGCTGTCCGCCGCCACGATGGATCAGTTTCAAAGCTGGGCGCGCGAAGGCGCGGAGTTGCACAAACAGGATCGCCGCCGCGCCCAGGCTTATTACGCGCTCGAATCGAAAAGCAGCCAGGATAGCCTGCGCGGCGCGCACGACGGCGTCGCGCTCGAATCCATCTCGCACCTGTTGCGCCTTTATGTCGAAGGGCTGACCGGGCGCGAGATGATGATCGCGCCGCTCGGTCAAATCCCAGACGAATCGCGCATCAACGACGGCCAGACGATTCAACTGCCCTCGGTCATCGCCGAGTTCGGTTCGCCCGAATCCGATTTCAAGCTATACAAAGCCCTCGCCGCACACGCCGCCGGCCAGGTCGAATTCGGCACGCGCGACATCGGCACCACTGATTTGCGGGCCGCGCTGCACTCGATTGACGGCCACTTTGAAGACGTGTTCCAAAAGCAGCTTGCGCAACAGGCCATCGCCGAACTCAAAGCCGATCCTGAATTCGTGCAGTATTCAAACAGCGAACACCTGCGCGCGCTCACGCGTCCGCCCTTGCGCGAAGAGCAGGTCGAGTATGCTGACTACAAAACCGTCCTCTCGCGCTTTCCCAATTCGTTGCTCGCGGCGCGCATCTTCACCACGCTCGAAAACGGGCGTATTGATTGGCGTTTGCGCACGGCCTATCGCGGCATCCGGCGCGATCTCGATTTTGTGATGCGACACCTGATCGAACGCCGCCCGCCCATCGCCGAACTCACCATCGAGCAAACGCTCTATGAATTGCTCTTTCAAATCACGCTCTGCGGCGGCGTGATTGACGACATCGCGCGCCGCGCATACTCGCAAGTCATCCTCGAAATCGAAGCCATCGTCGCCGAATACCTGCGCGGCGCTGAGGCCTCGGTCGCCGATACGCTGCTCGCCACCAAACGCGTTTACGAACTGATCGGCCAGGCGCGCAACCAGCAGGAAGCGCAAAAGGACGCCGAGGCCGACGAAGAAGAAAAGGACGACGACGAGGACGACAGCGAGGGCGACAGCAAAGACCAGCAACAGACTCCCGCGCAGCAGCAACAGCGCGCGCCCGAAGTTTTCAACCAATGGTCGCAAGTGGTCGAAGACGTCATGCCCAGCGATTCGGAACTGCTCAACGAACTGATGAACGCCGAATCGAGCGAGCAGGACTTGCAGGAAGGCGACGAAGTATTCTTTTACGACGAATGGGACAGGGAACTGGGCGATCACCGTGCCAAATGGTGCCGCGTCATCCAACGCGAAAACCGCAAGGGCCACCGCGAGTTTGTCGAACAGGTGCGCGCCCGTTATTCCGGCGTGATCTCTTCGATCCGCCACCAATTCCAGATGCTCAAGCCCGAATCGTTGCGCAAGATCAAAGGCGAACTCGACGGCGAAGATTACGATTTGCAGGCGCTGATTGATCATTACATTGACCGCAAAACCACAGGCCGCCCGTCTGATCGCCTCTACATCCGCCGCATTCGCCGCGAACGCGATGTCGCCGTCTCTTTCCTGCTGGACATGTCTTCGTCCACCGCGCGCACGATCTCGCGCCACCCGAATCAGCCTTACACGCGCCCCGGCCAAAAGATCATTGACATCGAAAAGCAGGGCCTCGTCCTGATGAGCGAAGCCCTCGAAGCCGTAGGCGATGCCTATTCGATCTCCGGCTTTACCAGCGAAGGCCGCCGCAACGTCAAATACTTCGTCATCAAACGCTTCGGCGACCGTTACAACGAGACCGTCGAACGCCGCATCGGCGGCATCACCTACCACAACAACACCCGCCTAGGCGCCGCCATCCGCCACGCCGCCGCCGAACTCGAACGCCAGGACGCGCGGACAAAGCTGCTGATCGTGCTGTCGGATGGACGGCCCTATGACCACGATTACGGCGATTCCCGCTACGCCCGCGAAGACACCAAGATGGCCCTGCGCCAAACCAAAATGCTCGGCATCACGCCGTTCTGCATCACGATTGACCGCGAATCGGAAGCCGAGTTGAAGGATTTATACGGCGAAGTGGGCTACACGATTATTGATGATGTGATGAGTTTGCCGGAGCGGTTGCCGGGGATTTACCGGCGGCTGACGACGTAGCCTTCGTGACGCAATGGAAATTAAGAACCAAATTCTTACCGGAGATTGCAAAGTAGTGATGCAGAAGTTTCCTGCCAACTGCCTCTCTGCTTGCATTACTGACCCGCCCTACAACTACGAATTCATCGGCCACAAATGGGACGCGGCGGAAATCGAAAGGCGAGTGAGTCGAGTACAAGACAGCAAAACCCTGGTTAAAAACATTCCCTATGGCAGCGGCCTGGCTGGTGGCGTAAGAAACGCACGCTGGTATAACCGCGTCCGGCAAAACATTCTGGATTACGAAGAATGGTGTTACGAATGGGCGGTGGAACTATTCCGGGTTTGCAAAGAAGGAGCCGTCGTCGCGGCCTTCAACAGCACGCGCACGATGGCCCATTTGCAAGTGGCATTGGAGCGCGCTGGCTTTTATGCGCGGGATTGCATCGTTTACCGCCGCCCCAGCGGCATCCCGAAAGGTTTGAACCTGCAAGCAAAGTTAAAGCAGATGGGCGTCGAAGAACATCAGGAATGGGAAGGCTGGCATAGCTGTCTCAGGAGTGAATGGGAAGCCATCGTGGTCGTGCAAAAGCCCCTCATCAACAATTATGTCGAGACCTTGTTGAAGAATGGCGTCGGGTTATTTCGTGCCCTCAATGAAGACGGGTCGTTTCAATCTAACATCATCGAGAACATCCCGCGCGATGCCGAAGAGCAGGAAAATGTTCATTGCACCGTCAAACCCCTGGCCTTGATGGAAAAGCTGGTTCAAATGTTTGTGCCTGCCTCGCCAGAGCATCTGGTGCTTGATCCGTTTGCTGGCTCCGGGACAACGCTCGTAGCTGCCAAGAAGCATGGTTGCAGCTACGTTGGAATTGAAACTGTACCTGAGTATGTAGCGATAGCGAGAAAGCGGCTTGGTCAGATTGAGCGGCATAAGGTGACAAGAAAGAAAGCGCCCGCTAACGGCTTACCTTATACGCCGCCGCTTTGGCTTGAAGAAACTGTTTGAGGTCAAACCCTGTCAACTGCTGAATGAAATTGTAAGTAGCATTGCCCGTCAGCACCTGCCAACCGCTTAGCAGACAAGCGTTGATGGCATTCCCAAGATTATCCTCCCGCACGATCAACAAGATCGGTTGATAGTTCTGCTCAGTGAGCAATTTTCCATAGCCCTTGAACTTCTTCAGTGTGCCGGAGTCGCCGGAGCCAATGCGGTATTTGGTGTCAATCGCTTGGCGATCAACGATAAAGTCGCAAGGCTCATCCGCTCCGATCCGCAAGGCTGGTTTGAAGCCTGGACAAGTCTGGCGGCATAGTTCAATCACCAGCCGTTGCCAGCACATGCCCAACTCGCGCCCCCAGTATTGACGGTTTTCCCGCTTCAACTCAGGCGTAATAGCAAAAGCCGCCATCAATAGATCAACCTCGTTGTTTTCTTCCTGGTAGGTTTTGCGGGAGAACGAGTCCTGATATTGGCTCAGAATTTGGCCGAGGGAGGTTTCAATTTTTTCGCTTTCGTTCATTGCGCTCTTTCAGGCAATCGCTCAATTTGACGCCTAATGCTGCTGCGATGCGGTTGGCGTTGAGCAGCGTGATATTGCGTTCGCCACGTTCGACTGCGCCGATATAGGTGCGATGCAAGCCTGCCAGATCAGCCAGCGCTTCCTGCGATAAGCCTTGAGCAAGGCGTAATCTTTTGATGTTGTCGGCAAAAACTTGCGTCACATCCATACGCCACATTTAACCCCAGTGATGACTATCAGGCGACAGACTATGAGTAGCATCGTGAATGTGCTACATTCCGCGCGGCTCAGAATTGGAGGGTTTGTCGTGAAGGAGTGGAGTGATGAAGTTTGATGAGTTGGATGAAAAGATGCGCGTCTACGAAACCGCCCACGATCATTGCGCCGTGCCGGGGATGTTTCTGGCCGCGCGGATTGACGGGCGCAGCTTCACGCGGCTGACGCGCGAGGTGCAGCAGTTCGAGGCGCCCTTTGATGAACGCTTCCGCGATCTGATGGTGGCAACGACGGAGCATCTGATGCAGTGCGGCTTTCGGGTGATTTATGGCTACACGCAAAGCGATGAGATTTCGCTGCTGTTTCATCCGCTCGAAAATGCTTTTGGCCGCAAGCTGCGCAAGTACGATTCGATTCTGGCGGGCGAGGCGAGCGCGAAGTTCGCCTTGCTGCTGGGCGCGCACGCGGCGTTTGATTGCCGGTTGTCGTTGCTGCCCAATGCCGGGCTGGTGCGCGATTACTTCCGCTGACGCAACGAGGACGCGCACCGCAATGCGTTGAATGGCTGGTGTTACTGGACGTTGCGCAAGGACGGTTTGGATGTGACGCGGGCGACGAAGCAGTTGGAAGGCATGTCGGTGGCAGCCAAGAACGAGTTGTTGTTTCAACACGACATCAATTTCAACGACGTGCCGAACTGGCAAAAGCGCGGCAGCGGCTTGTATTGGGAAAGCTACGAAAAGCCTGCCCTCAATCCGCAGACGGGCGCACAGGTCTTTGCCCTACGGCGGCGCATCAAGGTAGATTACGAACTGCCGATGCGTGATGCTTACAGCGAGTTTGTGTTGAGTTTGTTAGCGCGGGAAACCGCCGTCACGCTTCAGCCCACACCTTATGAATAAAGTCTCCTGGCGATTGGTTTCGATTTTGGGAGCGTTGACGGCGTTCGGCTCGCTCTCGATTGATATGTATTTGCCGAGCTTTCCGACGCTCGAAAAAGAATTGCGCGCGAGCGGTTCCGCCGTCCAGTTTTCGCTGGCGGCGTTTTTTATTGGGCTGGCGTTGGGACAGGCGTTTTACGGGCCGTTGGCGGATCGGTTCGGGCGTAAGCGTCCGCTGTATTTTGGCGTCGCGCTTTATGTGGTGGCGTCGGTGGGTTGCGCGTTGGCTCCGAATATCGAGAGCCTGATTGCGTGGCGTTTTGTGCAGGCTGTGGGCGGCTGCGCGGGGATCGTGATTGCGCGGGCGATGGTGCGCGATCTGTTCGATCACCATTCGTCAGCAAAGGTCTTCTCGTTGCTGGTGCTGGTGCTGGGCGTGGCGCCGATTCTGGCGCCGGTGCTGGGCGGCTATGTGCTGAAAGCTTATGGCTGGCGTGCGATCTTCGTGATTCTGGCGGTGTTTGGCGTGGGCTGTTTACTAGCGGCAATTTTCGGTTTGCAGGAGACGTTGCCGGAAGCGGCGCGGCATACACACGACAATCCGATTCGCACGGCAGTGCGCGTATATGGGCAGTTACTGGTTGACCGGCGGTTTAATGGTTATGCGCTGGCAGGTGCCGTGGCGCAGGCCGGGCTGTTTGCGTACATCTCGAATTCGCCGTTTGTGTTCATTCAGTTCTATGGCGTGCCGGAGCAGGTTTTCGGAATCCTATTCGGTGTGAATGCATTTGGGTTGATCGCCGCTTCGCAAATCAATCATCGGCTGCTGGCGCGCTGGAAGCCGGATGAGATTTTGCATTGGGTAGTGTTGCTGATCGCATGTTTCGGCTTGGTGATGTTGCTGATGGCATGGACGCGCTTGGGCGGGATGTGGACGGTCTGGCCGCCGCTGTTTGCCTTTGTGTCGGCGCTGGGGTTTTCGTTCCCGAACATGATTGCGGGCGCGATGGCGCATCAGGCCGAACGTGCCGGGAGCGCTTCAGCGTTGGTGGGCACGTTACAGTTTGGGGCAGCGACGTTAGCAGGTTCACTGGTGGGCGTGTTTCATAATGCATCGGCGGTGCCGATGGCGGCGGTGATTGCGGGTTGTGGCTGTTTGGCGCTGTTGCTGCACCGGATAATGATTCAGCCTTTGGTGCGTGAATTGGGGCAAGTAGAGGTGGAAGAGGAAGTGGATTTACAAATTGTGGATTGATGAGACTGATGCGGTACCGGGAGCGGTAGCGACCGGGTTAGTCTGGCCTTGAGCCGATTGAATCAGAGGCTAACCCGGTCGCTACCGCTCCCAGTACTGCATCTTTTCACTTCGTCGGCGTAATTTCGACCTTCCGATACAGAATCTTGGTGTGATCGCCTTGCAGCATGATCGGGCCAGGCGCGGCTTCGTCGCTGTCGAGCGCACCGCCGGTGATGCCGGGGATGGTTTCGTTATCAATCAACGTTTGGCCGTTAAACACGACCGTGACTTTGCGACCCACCAGCGTGATGTCCAATGCTTGCCACTCACCAGGTTTCTTCGCCGCGTTCACCAGCGGTTTGAGCCAGCCGTACACCGCACCCATCCGCAAACTATCGAGCACTTGATCGAAGCCGTCGCTGATCTGCACTTCGTAACGCCCGCGCAGATAGACGCCGCTGTTGCCGTTGGGCACGGTTTGGAATTCGACGTGCGCTTTGAAGTCGGTGAATTTCTGCTGGCTGATGATGTCGGCGCAGGGTGTCTTGTTGGTCATAACGCCGTCGGCCACGCTCCAACAATCAGGGTGTAAGTTGTTGCGCAGCTTCCAGCCGGTCATGTCTTTGCCGTTAAAGAGTTGAATCGGCTTACCCCAGGCGACAGCTTTGCTTGGCGTCAGGGCGGGCGCGCGTTTGCCTGTCCATTGAATCGTTTTGCCGTTTTCGTCAATCACCGTACCAACGAGTTGTTCACCGTTGAGTTTGCCGGTGAAGACGAGTTCTTTGGGCGCGACTTCGTATTGTGCGGGAATGACGATGGTGAGTTGGCCGTTGGCAAATTCGGCTTTGCTGGCGTAACGCATGCTGCCGAAGCGTCCTACGAAACTGGCCATCAATTCGTTCTCTTTGCGCAAACGGACTTCCAGCCAGGACGGATAGCTGACGCCGTCGGCGCCTTGCACGGTCAAATCCCAGCGGCCCAGCACGGTATCGGCAAAGCCGGGTGCATTTTGCGCACCGGCATTGATGGTCAAAAGGGTCAGCAAGCAAATTAGGGCAAGCGTTTGTTTCATCGAATCAGTTCCTCAATAAATTTCAGCCGCAGTTCAAAAGGCGCGTAATTCCAACAACGTGATTTCCGGCGGGCAGCCATACCGCAACGGCGCGATCACTGTGCCCAAGCCGCGATTGACATAAATTTGTGTTTCACCCAGTTGCGAATGGCCGCGCATGAAGCGGCGGCTCTTACGCACCAGCCAGCGGCGGCGGCGCTCTTCGCGTCCCGTCAGCAAGCGCCAGTTGATTTGGCCGCCGTGCGTGTGGCCCGACAACACCAGGTCAATGCCCGCCCGCGCGGCTTCGCGGATGATGGTCGGGTTGTGCGAAAGCAGAATGCGCGTTTCGTCACGCGAAGTGCCAACCAACGCTTGCGGCAAATCTGCGTGCTTGGTCAGGATGTCGTCAATGCCCAGCAGGCGAATGTGCGCGCCAGCGCGTTCGAGTTTGAGATTCTCATTCGTCAACACGCGCACGCCTTGGTCGTGCAAGGCCGCAGCCATCAACGGGCCATCCGTCCAATGATCGTGATTGCCCAGCACGGCAAAAACGCCCAGCGGCGCGCGCAAGGCGCCCAACGTGCGCGCGCACGCGCCGATGTAAGCGCGCGTGTGCGAAACGTAATCGCCCGTCAGGACGATGACATCCGGTTGCAACGTGTTGACGTGCCGCACGGCTTCGGCGATTTCGTTGTCGCTCAGGAAAGGGCTGTGATGCAGATCGGAAAGTTGCGCCAGCCGCAAACCGTGAAAGGCGTGCGGCAGCTTGGGAATCCGGATTTGGGGTTGGGTAATCTCGAACTGATGGGCTTCGACAAAGGCGGCTTGCACCAGCGCCGCGAAGGTCTGACGCCATTGATACCGTTCCGGGCGGCGCCGGGTCAGGCGCGCAAATACGTTATGTTTCATCCAGCGTTAGCTCCGTAAGGGGGGTGAACTCAAAAGCTCTGCTGTCTTTTTCTTTGCACCGCGTAGGTTGAATTGTTTGTTGAGTCATCTATTGAATCATCATGGGATGCGAAACAGTGCGCGAATTATACGAACTACGCGGCGCATTGCGCAACGCCGATTTGCCAAGCGGCGCGCGGTTGCGGCATCTTGCGCACGCTTCTGATTTACTGCAAAAGGATACCCTCTAGCGCGTGTCACCATCACCCGTCATCAGCGTCATCATCCCGGTTCTCAACGAAGCCCGGCAAATTCAGGCCTTGTTGCGCGAATTGACCTGTCTGCCCGAAGTGGCCGAGGTCATTGTGGTGGATGGCGGCAGCACAGACGGCACAGCCGCGTTGGCGCAACAGGGCGGGGCGGCGCGTGTCTTGGAATTCGGGCGCGCCAACCGCGCTTTGCAAATGAACGCCGGCGCGGCGGCGGCGCGCGGCGAAGCGCTCTTGTTTTTGCACGCCGATGTGCGCTTGCCGTTGACGGCGCTCGCCGACATCCGCGCCGCGTTACAAGATGAACAGGTGGTAGGCGGCTGTTTTGCCTTTGGCTTTCCGGCTCACGTGCCGCGCGCTTACCGCGTTTACGCCTGGGGCATCAACCTGCGCACGCGCTGGTTCCAAACGGCTACCGGCGATCAGGCGCTCTTCGCGCGGCGCACAGTGTTTGAGCAGTTGGGCGGCTACCCGGCTCTGCCGTTGATGGAAGACCTCGAATTGTTCGAGCGGCTCAAACGCCAAGGCCGCGTCTGCGTTCTGCCGCACCCGGTGTGCGTCTCGCCGCGCCGCTGGCAACAGCACGGCTTGGTGCGCACGGGGTTGTTGATGTACGCCTTGCGCTTGGGCTATTGGCTGGGCTTTTCGCCCGCCCGGCTCAAACGATTTTTTCTGGACGTGCGTTGACTGCGCTTGACGCTGCTGCTGGAGAAACGCTATAAAGCGCCGATTAAGTGGTCTAGTCCACTAGGCATCTGATCAACCGAGCGAGCCTGAAAAACATGACAAGCAATTTGCTGGGCGCAGGCGTCAAACTAAATAAGCAGAGTTTCACACCGCTCTATCACCAAATCGAACAGGCCCTGCGCCGCCGCATCGAAGGCGGCGAACTGGCGCCGGGCGCGGCGATTTCGGAACGCGAACTGTCGGAAAGCCTGGGCATCAGCCGGATGACGGCGCGCCAGGCCTTGAGCGCCTTGCGGGACGAAGGGCTGATTTATTCCGAACGCGGGCGCGGCACCTTTGTCGCCGAACAAAAGCTGGATGTGCAAACGCGCCAGTTGCTCGGCTTCAGTGAAGACATGCGGCGGCGCGGCTTGGAGCCTGGCTCGCGTCTACTGAACTTCAAACGCTTCCGGCCCGAGGCCGCGCAAGCGCAAAAGCTGCGCCTGGCCGAAGGGGAGGAAGCGTTTGAGTTGACGCGGTTGCGGTTGGCTGATCGTGTGCCGATGGCGGTTGAGACCTGTTTGCTGCCGGTGCATTTGTGCCCGCAACTCAAGCGCGCCGATGTCGAGCGCGGCTCGTTGTATCAGGTTTTAGAGCAGCGTTACGGCGTGCGGCTGGGCCGGGCGGATGAAGTTTTAGAAGCCGCCTGTGCGACCAAAAGCGAGGCAGCATTGCTTTCGATCAAACCGCGCGCGCCGGTGCTGGTGGTGCAGCGCACTGTGTATGCTGCCGATGACGCCGTGATCGAATCGGTACGCTCGGTCTATCGCGGCGACCGCTATCAAGCGGCGATTCAATTGAAACGGCAGGGCCGTTGAACCAATCCCAAAGCAAATCTCAAATTACGAATTTGAAATTTGTCAGTCTCGCAAAATTCCCTAGAGGTAAGTATGCAAATGAAAAAGCTGGCAAGCAGCTTAATCCTGGCGCTGTTTTGTGTTTTCACTGCCAACGCGCAAGACACTTCGGCGCTGTTGACGGGCGCGGTCACCGATCCGCAGGGCGCGGTCGTCGCCAATGCCAAAGTCATCGTCAGCGACATCCGCACTGGCGTGGCAAAGACCGTGACCACCAATAGCGCGGGCGCCTATTTCGTGCCCGGTTTGCAACCGGGCGAGTTCACTGTCAGCGCCGAAGCGCAGGGCTTTCAGAAACTGACCAAACGGGGGCTGCGCTTGGAAATCGGCCAGCGCGCCACGGTGGATTTGCAATTGACCGTCGGCGGCACGGAAATGACGGTCGAGGTCTCGTCGGCTGCGGTGCTGTTGCAGGCTGAATCGTCCGCGCTGGAGCAGGGCGTCGAACAGAAGCTGGTCGAAAACCTGCCGCTGATTGACCAGAACGTCATGCAGTTGGTGCAAATCACGCCGGGCGTGGTGTCGGGCAATCCGAGCAATCCGGCAGCCATCGGCCTGATCGGCAATCGCAGCTTTTTCGATTCGAACTTTTCGGTGAATGGCGGGCGCGGCAGCACCAACGATGTACTGGTGGACGGCGTCGCCAACACCATCGGCGATTTCAACGGCGTGGGCGCGACGCCACCCGCGCGCGCCGTGCAGGAATTCAAAGTCGTGAGCGGCGCGCTTTCGGCGGAATACGGGCGCACGGGCGGCGGTGTGGTGACCTACGCGACGCGGCCCGGCGGCAGCCGTTATCACGGCTCGGTCTTTGAGTTTCATCAGAACAGCGAATTCAACGCGAATGGTTGGTTTAACAACAAGAATCGTATCGCGCGCGTCAGCAACCGCCGCAACCATTTCGGCGCGGATTTCAGCGGGCCGGTGGACATTCCGAAACTTTATAACGGCAAGAACAAGACGTTTTTCTTCTTCAACTACGAAGGCCGCCGCAACCGCGACCCGGTGGGCACGCTGTTGACGGTGCCGACGCTGGCGCAACGCAACGGCGATTTTTCAGACACGCGCAATCGCGCGGGCGCGCTGATTTCGATCTACAATCCCTGGACGACGCGCAACGCGCCGGGCAGTACGACGCAATTCATCCGCGATCAATTCGCCGGCAACAAGATCAATTGCGCGGCCCTCAATCCCGCCACCAACAAATCGTTCTGCGACCCGGTGGCCGTGGCCGCGCTGAAGTTTTACCCCGAACCGAACCGCGCGGCGGACGACACGGGCGGCTCGAACAACTACGTCGCGGCGGGCACCAACATCCTCGACCAGAATTACTATTCGATCCGCGTGGATCACAATTTCTCGTCGAAACAGAGCGTGTATGTGCGTTGGACGCGCATGCGGCGCGATGACGAACAATTCAATCCGCTGGGCAATATCGCGGGCAATGGGCGCGTGGTGATTGATAAATTCACGCACGCGGTCATCAACCATTCCTACACGCTGAGCAATTCGCTGTTTAACAACTTCCGCTATGGCTATGTGCGCTCGCACGCGAACCAGGTGCCCTTCGGCACGGGCTTCGACCCGACGACGCTGGGTTTGCCGCGCTATCTGAAAGACAACGCGGCGGTGCTGCAATTTCCGACCTTCAACCTGGGCGCGAACGGCTTCAGCTATTCGGCGCTGGGTTCGCGCGGCTTCAACAACCAGCCGCGCGACACGACGACCGTGGCCGACACCGTGACCAAAGTCTGGGGCAAGCACACCTTGAAACCGGGTTTTGAATTCCGGCTGATTCGCTTCCACCCGTTCCAGGTTTTCGACACGACGGGCAATTTCAGCTTCAACGCCAGCTACACGCAGGCCGACCCGAACGTCGGCTCGACCAGCAGCGGCTGGGGCCTGGCCTCGTTCCTGCTGGGCGCCTATGCGGCGGGCGCGAACCAGGCGATCTATGAATACGGCACGCCGCTGACGATCTATCACCGATACGCGGCGGGCTTCGTGCAAGACGATTGGCGCGTGCGGCGTAACCTGACGTTGAATCTGGGGCTGCGTTGGGATTTGGAAACGGGCACGGGCGAATCTAGCGACCGGCTGACCGCGTTTGATTTCCGCGCGCCCGCGCCGGTCAACACGCCGGCGGTGCGCGCCGCGCTGGGCCGCGATGTCAACGGCCTCTTGCGCTTCGTGGATAAGGGCGAAGCCGAATGGGCGGCGGATAAAAAACGCTTCGCGCCGCGCCTGGGGGCGGCCTGGCAACTCAACAACAAGACCGTCGTGCGCGCCGGTTACGCGCTGACCTATTTGCCGGTCTCGGTCGAAGTGCTCGGCTCGGTCGGCTTCAATTACACGATCAGCAGCGATCAACCCGACACGCGCATCCCGCAAAATTTGCTGAGCAACCCCTTTCCGACGGGCATTCCGGCGATTATCGGCAAATCACGCGGCGCGGCGTCCTTGTTGGGCCAGGGCATCACCGCCGTCGAAGACCGCATTGGCAGTTCGTACAATCAACTCTGGAATCTGGCGGTGCAGCGGCAACTCGGCAAAGCGCTGTTGGCGCAAGCCGCTTATGTCGGCAGCCACGGCGTGCGCCTGCCGCTCAACAGTTTCAACCTGAATCAACTCGATCCGGCTAATCAAACGCTGGGCAACACGGCGCTGGCGCAACTGGTGACAAATCCGTTCAACGGCGTCATCACCGATCCGCTGTCGGCCCTGAGCCGCTCCACGGTGGCGCGCAGCGCCTTGCTGCGCCCGTTCCCGCAATACACGACGATTGCCTATTCGCGCCCGCTGGCGAATCTGGGCGGTTCGTCATATCACGGCCTGCAATTGAGTTTGCAAAAACGCTTTTCGCAAGGCCTCTCGTTTCTCGGTCATTACACCTGGTCGAAAACGATGGACACGGGCGGCACGGGCAGCGGCATCGCTTTCACCGACACGACCAATATTCAAAACATCTACAACATCCGCGATGAATGGTCGCTCTCGACCCAGGATGTGCCGCACCGCTTCCAATTCACCTGGCACTATGAATTGCCGTTTGGTTACCGGCGGCAATTGCTGAGCAAGCTGCCGCGCGCGCTGGATGCGGTCATCGGCGGCTGGCAAGTGAGCGGCACATACACTTGGCAACAGGGCACGCCGCTCGCGTTGGTAGCGACCAATCGCCTGGGGCTGGGCAACAGCGTGCAGCGTGTCAGCGTGCGCGCGGGCCAGGACCCGAAGCTGGACAACGGTACAGCGCGCGACAATGTGCGCAACAATCTGGCGTGGTTTAACACGGCGGCGTTTTTCAATGCCAACGACGAAATCACCGCGTGTCCGGGTGCGCCCACAGGCGATGACCGCAGCAAGTGTTTCGTCTTCGGCAACGCCTCGCGCACGCTGGGCAGCGTGCGGCGCGACAATTATGTCAACCTCGACGCCGTGATGGGCAAGACGTTTCGGATCAGCGAGAAAGTCAACTTCGAGTTTCGCGGCGAATTTTTCAATGCCTTCAATCGCGTGGTTTTCGCCACGCCGACAACCAGCGTGAACGACCCGCAATTCGGGCGCGTGACCAACATCCTGACGCCGCCGCGCCGGGTGCAGTTGGCGGCGCGCATCACGTTTTGAAGCCGCTGAACATTGGAGCCACAGTAGCGCAACCGGCCGAGGTTGCACGGCTTCATCAACTACAACCAAGATTTACGTTGCGCCATGACGCTACTTATGAAACCGCGCAACTTCGGCCGGTTGCGCTACTGTGGCGCGTCATTGACCACTGACCACGTTTTCATTACTTTCGCGGCGATGAAACTCTTTCGACAACTCGCAATTCTCTGGTTGGTGTTTGGTTTGCTCACGCCAGGTATAAACGCCCAGACCAAACCGAAACCGCGCCCGCAACTCAAACCCGTGCCGATGAACAAAGGCCCACTCGGCGCGGCGGGCTACCTGACGCTGGTACCGCTTGATGACCGCCCGGCGGTGGGCCAGTTCGCCCAGATGATCGGAGCCATCGCCGATCATCAAGTGACCATGCCGCCGCGCGAATTGCTGGGCCGCTTCACGCAAGCGGGCGACACGGCCAAGCTGGCTGAATGGTTGAAGGCACAGGATTACAGCAAGACCGACGCGCTGATCGTCTCGCTGGATATGCTGGCCTATGGCGGACTGGTTGCCTCGCGCGTGCCTAACACGACGCTGGACGCGGCCGTCGCGCGCTTGGAGTTTTTTCGCTGGTTCAAACAGAAATATCCGCGCGTGCCGGTCTATGTTTTCAGCACAATCATGCGCGTCGCGCCGACAGCCACGGCCAAAACGCGCGGCACGCACGACAAGCTGGCGCGTTGGGCCGAGTTGATGGATCGCGTGCCCAAGACCGGCGAGCAAAAGCTGGCCGATGAACTGACGCTGCTCAAACGCGAATTGGAGCCGCAGGTCATTCAGGATTATCTGGCCGCGCGCAAACGCAATTTGCAGGTCAATCTGGCGGCGCTCGATCTGTATCGCGCCGGCCAGATTGACGAGATGATTCTGTTGCAGGACGACGCGCGCCAATACGGCTTACACCGGCAGGATCAGGACAAGCTGCGCGAACGGCTGCAACAATTGAAACTCGACGCCAAAATTCCAATCTACAACGGCGCGGACGAGGGCGCGCTGTCGCTCACCAGCCGCGCGGTCTTGGACAAGTACAGCAGCAAGCTGCGCGTGGCGGTCGTGTACTCTTCCGAAAAGAGCAAGCAGGTGATTGCGCCCTTTGAAGATCATCCGCTGCAATTCACCGTCGAACATCAGGTCTATGCAGCGGGTGGTGTGATCGTCGAAGAGACTGAGCCGTATGATTACAAACTCTTCGTCAATGCGCCCGAAACAACCCAAAGCGAATTCAACCAATTCGTCGGCAAGCTGCTGGCTGAACTGAAAGCGGGCCGTTGGGTGGTGCTGGCCGACGTGCTCTTTCCCGCGCCGCATCGCAGCGGAGCCGATGAACGGCTGATCGAAATCCTCAAACGCGAAAAACTGTTCGACATGTTCGCCGGTTATGCGGCTTGGAATACGGCGGGCAACACGCTGGGCACGGCGATTCCCCAGGCGAACATGCGCGTCTTTTACCGCCAGAAGCTCAACGACCTGCTCGAACGTTCAACCCGCACGCAGGTCGCGCAGCTTGAATTCCTGTTGCATCGGTTTGCGGGCGATTACCTTTATCACGACGTTGTGCGCCCGGCGGTCAACGAACGTTTGCGCGCGGCGGCGGCCAACGACGGCACGGTGACCTATGAACTCACGCCGGAAAAGTACGCTGAGGCCAACCGCGAAGTCGAAACGAAACTGCGCGCCGAGCTTGAGCAATTCTTTGCCGAATACTTTCAAGGCCGCACCTACCCGTTGGCCTTTCAACGCGGACAAGAGCGCGTGCTGAAAATCAACGGCCTCAAAGACCTGAAAATTTACCTGCCGTGGGCGCGCACCTTTGAGGTTGCCGTCGAATTCAAACTGGATCACACCTTGAATTGATGGCGGATGGCGGATGGCGGATTTGAGCAGGCACCCTAGACCAGTTTGCAATTGAATGTACGGGCAGTGCGGCTAAGACAGTACCGCGCGCGTGAGCAAGCGGGATGTCAACGCTGGCGCAATACGGTCTACCATGAGTCTCCGCTTGCTCACGCGCGCGGTACTGCCCCGGAGCGCGCTTTTTCTCGTACACTGATCTGCAATCCGATCTAAAACCTTGCTCGGATCGCAATTCGCAATTCGCAATTCGCAATCGAATGACTGCCCTATTCATCATCCTCATCTTCCTTTGCTATGCCGCGCTGATGCTGACGCGCCGTATGCCTGCGATCTTGGCCGTGCCCGCGATGGCCGTGACGATGGCGTTGGCCGCGCGCACCCCGCTCGCGCAAATTCTGAACGATGTAATCGTGGGCGGCGCGCGGCGTTTGGTGGACGCCTATCTGATGGTATTGGCGGGGGCCTTGCTGGGCCGCGTTGTGATGCAGACCGGCATTGCCGAAGGGCTGATCAAGCGCGCGGCGGAGTTTGGCGGCGACCGTCCGTTGGCCGTCGCGGTAATGCTGATGCTGGCGGTGGCGTTGCTGTTCACGACGCTGACCGGCTTGGGCGCGATCATTATGGTGGGCGGGTTGACGCTGCCGATCATGATGAGTCTGGGTGTGCCGCGTAAACTGACCGGTGTGCTGTTTTTGCTGGCTTACGGCGCGGGTTTCGTCTTCAACATTGCGGCCTGGGGGCTGTACCAAAAGACGCTCAAACTCGAAGCGCAGAGCATCGGCCAATTCGCGAGCGTGCTGTTCGCCATTGATGTTTCGCTGATCATCGTCTTTTTGGTTTATGCCGCACGCCGCATCAGTGCGTATGGCGCGTGGGCGGTGGCCGTTGACGACATTGCGGCCAAACGCGACGTGCCGCTGTATACGCTGCTCGTGCCGCTCTTGCCGCTGGCCTTGCACAAAGGTTTGGGCTGGCCGGTGATGCCGGCGTTTTTGGCGAGCGCGGTGCTGGCTGTGTTGTTGACGCGCCCGCGCGAATTGGTGCAGCAACTTGCCAGCGCGGCGGTGAAAGGTTTGGAAGACGTGGCGGCGGCAATCATCCTGATGATCGGCATCGGGATGCTGCTCAATACGACAGAAATTCCCGCCATCAAAGGCGCGCTCGCGCCGTTGGTGCAAGGTATCAACTTCCGCTCACCGCTGGTGTATGTGGCGTTCTTTGGCTTGCTCTCGCCGCTGGCCTTGTATCGCGGGCCGCTCAATTTTTACGGCGTCGGCATCGGCGTGTATTCGCTGCTGAGCGCGCTGGGACTGTTGCCGCCCGCCGCGTTGGTGGCGGCGGTGATGAGTGTCGCGCAGGTGCAAACCGTCAGCGATCCGACCAATACGCACAACGTCTGGGTGGCGAATTATGTCGGCATGCGCGTCGAAGAAATCACGCGTGCGACGCTGGCGTGGAAAGTGGCGGTCTGTGTGTTGGGATTGGTGGCTGGCAGCATGTTGTATTTGCGCTAGCCTTCCGCACGAAGGCACACGAAGGAGCACTAGGAAAATAAAGTCTCAGTAGTTCTAACAGCAGGGGAAAGGCTGAGCTGTAGGACGCAAGCTGATTCCTGGCTCCGGATGCCTGATAGGCCGAAAATGCCGGCAATTTTCAACAACCAGGAATCAGGAGCCAGGAATCAGGAATCAGCCCGCCAGTACGACGCGTTACCACAGGTTGAAATTTGGAACTGCTGAGTCTTCTTAGTACTCCTTCGTGTGCCTTCGTGGGCGGAACGATTATGAAAGTTCGCATTGGCATTGATGTCGGCGGCACCTTCACCGACGTGGTCGTGCTGGACAACGAGACGCACGAACTCGTCGGGCAATTGAAGCTGCCCACTTCGCACACCGCGCGCGAGGGCGTGGCGCTGGGCATCGTGTCAGCGCTCGAAGAAGCCATGCGCAAATTCGCCTTGCAACCCGATGATGTCAGCTTCATCGCGCACAGCACGACGCAGGCGACGAATGCGTTGCTGGAAGGCGATGTGGCCGAGGTGGGCGTCGTGGCGACAGGCAGCGGTTTTGAAGGCTGGCTGGCGCGGCGCGCGACCCGGGTGCCGCCGATTGCGTTGACCGCCAGCAAGCAGTTGATCGCGCAACACGCCTTCGTCAATGCGCAGAAGCGCGCGCGCGAACAGGCGTTGGAACAGGCGTTGGATTTGTTGGCGGCGCGTGGCGTGCGCGTGATCGTGGCTAGCGAAGCGTTCAGCGTAGACCGCGCTGCGGGCGAGACGCTGATTGCCGAAAAAGCGCGGGCGAAAAACCTGCTCGCCACCAGCGGTCACGAAGTCAGCAGCCTATACGGCTTGCGCGTGCGCACCCGCACCGCCGTCATCAACGCGGCCATCTTGCCGAAGATGATCGAGACGGCGGAAATGACCGAACGCTGCGTGAAAGACACCGGCATCGGCGCGCCGTTGATGATTATGCGTTCGGATGGCGGCGTGATGAGCGTCGGCGAAGTCCACAACCGCCCGCTCCTGACCATGCTCTCCGGCCCGGCGGCGGGCATCGCGGGCGCGTTGATGCACGAACGCGTGTCGGACGGCATCTTTATCGAAGTGGGCGGCACCAGCGCCGACATATCGGTCATCCGCGATGGCAATCCGGCCACGCGGTCCGCGCGTTTGAACGGGCATCGGATGTACCTGAACACGCTGGATGTGCGCACGCTGGGCGTGGGTGGCGGCAGCATGATTCGGGTTGACGCAGAGATTGAGCCAGCCGTGAATCACATATTTGAAATTACAGATGTCGGCCCACGCAGTGCGCACATCGCGGGGCTGGCTTATGCCTGCTTTACTCCGCCAGCAGAACTTGCCGGTGGGGAAGTCGAAATTATTCAGCCGACGCCGGGCGATGAAAGGGATTACGCGGTAGTGCGCACGATAGGTGGAAAGCGCGTGGCGATCACTACGACCTGCGCGGCAAATTTGTTGGGTTACATTACGCCGGGACATTTCGCGTTTGGAAATAAACATTCGGCGGAAATCGCTTTTACTTTATTGAGCGAGAGTTTGGGGCGTGCGGGGAAAGGTTCGTTTGCAACGGCGGCGAATGTGCTTGAGCTGGCTGGCGGCAAAATCGTGGCGACGATCAACGAACTGATTGCCGAATACCAACTCGCGCGCGATCAAGTCGTGCTGGTCGGTGGCGGCGGCGGTGCCGCTTCATTGGTGCCATTCACCGCGCAGTTGCTGAAACTGGAACATCGCATCGCCCGCAATGCCGAAGTTATTTCGCCCATCGGTGTCGCGCTGGCGATGGTGCGCGACACCATCGAACGCAACATCGTTGATCCCACGCCCGAAGATATTCTGAAAGTGCGTCGCGCAGCCGCCGATGCCGCGATTGCGGCGGGCGCCGTGGCTGAGAGCGTCGAGGTACAGGTCGAAGTGGATAAGCGCCGCAATCTGGTACGTGCGACGGCGTTGGGCACCACCGAAATGAAACGACGTGAGGGCGAAGCAGTGACGCTGACCGTCGCGGATTGCCAAACTGCGGCGGCACGTTCGATGCGGCTGGACGCGGGCGCAATGCGGCTCGCGGCGGAAACTGTCGGTCATTTGGTTTTCACGGGCGAACAAGTAGAGCGCTCCTGCTTTGGTCTTTTTAACGCGCGGCGGCAAATGTTGCGTGTCGTAGATCGCACGGGCGTGATACGCTTACAGCGCAGCACGGCGCGTGTAAGCAATACGACGCTCGCCGCACTCCCAGATGAATTAGCACGCGCGGTCGAGGCGCTGACCGATTATGGAGACGCCGGACGCACGATCCCCGACATCTTCATTTTGTACAGCGCACGCTTGGTGAATTTTTCCGGCTTGGCCGAATTGGAACAAGTACAGGCGTTGACCGAAGTCGAATTGCGGTCGCTCGATCCGGCCACCAAGTTGGTGATCGTGGCATGCCCGAAGCAGGTATAAAGCAATGCAAAGCACGAACGTGAAAATGATTGGCGCAGCCTTTGGAGTGCGCGCGGCACAGGCCGCCGCTTTGGTATTCCCTTCATTCGTCACGCGCCCAAGGGTTACCAAAGCGGCGGCCTGTGCCGCGCGCACTCCAAAGACGCGGCCCCTTACATTCAAAGCTGTAGGTGGCTGGTTTTTGCTTGCGCTGCTTTTGTGCAGTTCGCTGGGCAATGCCCAGGAACGCAAACCGCAGGAGCGCTCTGCGCCAGAGAACAAAGATGAGCAGGCGCAGTTGGCGCACGCGCAAACGTTGCTCAAACAAGCGCGCGAGGCTGTCGGCAATGATGATGCCTGGAGCAAGCTGCAAAACCTGACCGTGCGACTCAAACTGGAACGCCCCATCAAATACGTCAGTGTGCAAGGCCCCGACAAAGTCGAAGAAAAAGAGCGCACGCTCAACGGCAAGATCGAATTGGATTTCGCCGCGCCCGACCGTTACCGGCGCCGGTTCACGACCCAGACGCTGAGCAATTACAACTATTCTTTTTCCGAAATCGTCAATGGCGACAAGGCCTGGCGCGACCCGCCCTTGCAAGTGCGCTCTTCGCAGGGCGACAACCGCGTGGTGGATGTCGGGGACGTTGATCGCACGCTGAACGCGCAGACGCAAAGCGCGTTACAGCAATTGAGCCTTTTCACGCTGATGTATTTGCTGAAGACGCCCGCCGCCGTGCCGGTTAAATGGCGCTACGAAGGCAAATATGAGTTCACCGATCAAACCTTGGGCGTGGAACCGAAAGAAGTGGACTTGTTGATGGGCGTGCTGCCCGATGAGTTCCGCCCGTTCCTGTTTCTCGATCCGCAAACACATCAGTTGGTGGCCGTCGCGCTGGCTTATGTCGAAGCCTTGCGACCCAGCGTGATGGTCGAAGTGGCCGCCTTGGATCGCGGTTATTTGCGCCGCACTTATCAACGTGCGGGGCAGGAGCGGCGGGCGCGTTCCAAACCAGCCCGTATGCACGAGATGCGCTGGCTATTGTCAGATTACCGTGCCGTCAATGGCGCACAATTGCCGCATCGCATTGACGTGACGCGCGATGGCGAGTTGCTGGAAACCATGACCGTGCGCGAACTTTCGACCGAGCGCCCGATCAATCCGAAAAAATTCGAGGGCGAGCCGAAGGTGAAGTATTGATGCGCGGGCTGTCGTGTCGAAACGGGGAAACGGATTTGAGCGCAACGGCCCGCGCCCTGGCCGCAAAATTACGCCAACAGCACGGCCCGGTTTCAGCTTTTGAGTTAGCGCGGCTACACGGCGTCGAAGTTGTTGCTGACCGCTGGCAAGTAGCACATGGCCGTATTGTTTATTACGGCGAATGCACGCGCGAACCTTTGCGCATCGTGCTGAATGAAGCCGTGCTCGAACAGGCGGACTACTGCGAACAGATGCGTGAACTCGTCATCGCGCACGAACTCGGTCATTTGTTGCTGCCGCGTCCTTCGGTTTTCGCTTCAAGCAAAACAATTGAAAGTGCTGCCCACGCCTTTGCGCACGAATGGATTGGCAATTGTTGACGCGAAGCGTCTTTGGAGTGCGGGCGGCACAGGCCGCCGCTTTGATAGTCCAGTTGCTTATTCGACAATCCGGAAGACTACCAAAGCGGCGGCCTGTGCCGCACGCATTCCAAAGGCTCCGCTCTGCTTGCAAGTGAACAGCGAAATTTATGGCGTACTTTTTAGGGATTGATGGCGGACAGAGCCACACCACGGCGTTGGTTGCCGATGCGCAGGGGCGCATTGTGGGTTGTGGACACGCGGGTGCAAGCAATCACACCCGCGCGCCGGGCGGACGCGAACGGCTGACCAACGCCGTTAATCAGGCAGTTGGTACGGCGTTGCGGCAGGCCGGGTTAATTGAACCGCAGGAGGTGCGCGCGTTCCGATTCGTGAGCGCCTATCTCGCGCTGACCGGTGTACCCGAAGACAAAGTCGCCATCGTCAACGAATTGCTTTCCGCTGAATTTCTGAAAGTAGACCACGATGCACCGGGCGCGTTGGCGGGCGCGCACGCAGGTCAGCCGGGCGTGATCGTGTTGGCGGGCACGGGTTCAGTGGCGTGCGGCGAAGCGTTTGATACACGCGGCGCACGGCGTTACGTGCGCGTCGGCGGACGGGGTTATCTGTTCGCTGATGAAGGCAGCGCCTTTGCCATCGCGCGGCAGGCCTTGGCGCTGGCGTTGCGGCGGGCGGATCGTGTTGATGGTTACGACGAATTGCAGACCGCGCTGCTTGAATATTTCGCGCGGCCCGACCTGCCCAGCATCAGCGAAGACGTTTATGCCGACGTAATCTCGCGCGATCAATTGGCTGGCTTTGCCGTCGTGGTGGCGGCGCTGGCCGAACGCAGCGTCAGCGCGGCGCAACCATTGCTTGACCAGGCGGCGGATGATTTGGCCGAGTTGGCCGAAGCCGTCACGCAGCGTTTGCAAGCCAGCGAGCCGCTCGCTGTCTCGTATCACGGCGGCGTTTTCAAGAGCACCCATCTGTTTGCGCAATTCCGCGCCGCCCTTGCCCGGCGCTTGCCGCACGCGCGCCTTGTCACCCCGCGTTTCACTGCGTCCGTTGGCGCATTACTGTTGGCGTATCGGCAGGCCGGCATAACCATCACTCCCCAACTACTCGACCAATTAGAGCGGTTTGCAATTACGTTTATGGGAGCAGCTTGTGCCGGGACGGTACCGCGCGCGTGAGCAAGCGGCGCGTCAAGCTTACGCCGTGGGTTGAGTCGTGCAGGCTCCGCTTGCTCACGCGCGCGGTACCGTCCCGCAGCGCGGCTTTTCCCGTAAATTGAAGTGAAAACCAATCTAGTACTCCATCAAGCTGTAAGTGATGGATGCTGAGAGCGCATCCGGGATGTAGGGCGGGATTAAATGTTGCAAGGCGGACTCATTGTCTCTTGCCAGGCCCCAGCCGGTTCGCCGCTCAACGATCCCTACATCATCAGCGCGCTGGCCTTGACGGCTGAACAACACGGCGCGGTGGGCGTGCGCATCAAACACGCCGAGCAAGTCGCGGCGACCCGCGCGCGCGTTCACGTCCCAGTGATTGGTTTGGATAAAGTCGAATGCGCCGCTTCACCGGTTTACATCACGCCGACGTTCGCCAGCGCCGAGCGCCTCGCCGCCAGCGGAGCCGACATCATCGCGACCGATGCCACGCTGCGCCCACGCCCCAACGGCGAAACGCTGGATGTACTGATCCGGCGCATTCAAGACGAATTGCACAAACCCGTGCTAGCCGACGTGGCGACGCTCGACGAAGGCTTGCACGCGGCGGATTGCGGCGCGGCCTTCGTGGCGACGACGTTGTGCGGTTATACCGAAGAGACGGCGGGTATGAATTTGCCCGCGTTTGACTTGCTGGAAAAACTGGCCGCACGACTGACCCTGCCGGTGATTTGCGAAGGCGGCGTGAGTACGCCGAAAGACGTGCGGCGCGCCTTCGATTGCGGCGCGTTTGCGGTGGTAGTGGGGACGGCGATTACGGGCGTTGGGCAGTTGGTTGGCCGCATTGTAACAGCTACCCCACGCGCTACTCCGCGATGAAGCGGCGGCCGTCAATTCTTTCTCCCGCCTTCAGCAGCAGCGCCACCGCCTCCGCATAAACCCGATGTTCTTCCATCAAAATTCGCGCCGACAACGAATCTTCGGTATCGTCCGGCAACACCGGCACGACAGCCTGTTTGATGATCGGGCCGTGGTCGAGGTGTTCATCCACCAGATGCACGGTGCAGCCCGAAAACTTGACGCCGTAATCCAGCGCCTGGCGTTGGGCGTGCAAGCCGGGAAAGGCGGGCAGCAGCGAAGGGTGAATGTTGAGCACGCGATGCTGGAATTCGCCGATGAACCAGGGCGAGAGCAGGCGCATGTAACCCGCCAGGCAGACGACATCCACCTGCGCGGCGTGCAGGTGTTCAGCCAGCGCGCGGTCGTGCTCTTCGCGGGTTTTGCCGCGATGGTCGAGCACGCAGGTGGGAATGCCGAGTTCGGCGGCTTTCGCCAATCCGCCCGCATCGGCAACGTTGCTGATGACGAGCGCGATTTCGGCGTCGGGGATGCGCCCGGCGCGGACGGCTTCGGCCAGCGCGAGCATGTTGGAACCGCGGCCAGAGATGAGAATGCCAATGCGTTTCATAAGGTGATTCAGGATGGAACGATAGATTGTTTTGTAAAGGAGGCGGGATTCTACTCTGTGACTAGGCTGGCAACCAACTCTACGGGTGAAGCTCTTTATGCCGCCATACCGGCGGAAGCTTTGAGGTGAGCTTCAGCCCAAGATGGCCGGAATTTTCCACCACCCGGACTGCGCGCCCGTGCGACTTGCTTTAACCGGCTTGCGCTTGGATTGGCCGGGCGGGCAGCGTGCGCGCGTTTTTGACCGAGCTTCCCACACTTTCTTGCTCCTCGCATTAAGGGCAGGGCATACGCAAAACTGCAAGAAGAGGTGTGGGCAAAGAGCCGCGCCACGCTCGTATGATTTTTAGAGCGGAAAAACACTGAGACTGACTGATTTGATTAGGCGGCTAGCAAATGCGTGAGGCATAATGCGGTCGCATTCCAGGTGCCAATAACTTTGCTATCGTCTAAAGAACCTTCGAAAGAAGATTCCTTTATGAACCCTCAACCCTTACGAATTCAGCGCGGATTGGCTTGTTAATAGCGCATTTCTGCTGAAGGTCATCCCCAGCGGACTGGTCATGGCATCAATCAGTCCGGCTTATGCTTCTGGCAAAAAAACACCGCTCACTGGGGCAAGTTTAACCCTTTAGGTAAGTACCGACTGTCTGTCTGTTCGCCAGGCGATGGTTCTCTTGGTTGTCGCCTATGTGGTTGGCCATTGGAACTGCCTGAGCGGCTATGACGATGCTGTTTCTAGCTCTGACCCTAAACCAAGGCCTGGCAAATAACTGCTTGCTTTCGTCCCAGTGAGTTTGGTTCTGCCTGGTTTTTGGCGCTGATCACGCCAAAAAAATTTGGTAGTGGGGTAGTCAGGTGGGACTACAAACTAAAGCCGTCCCACCTGACTACCCCACTACCAAAAATTGATTGTCTCTCTAACCTGCGAGGAAGTTTTATGAAACCCACAAACAAATCTGCGCGCAAACAAAAAAAAGCCAACGGGAAGTTGCGTGGACTGGCGCTGCTGGTCCTGCTCATGGCTGTCGGTGTTGTAATTTGGCAAGCCAGCAAGCCGATGCTGGCTGCGAGCAGTATGGCGGCTGCCGTGGAAAGCAGCCGCTTATCGCTCGATACGGCGGTCGAGGTTTATCGCGACAATCGCACGAGCGCCAACTGGCAGGCTGTCGAGGCCGCGCGCCAGGTCTATCAAACGGCTTTTACCGAGGCCGTGAAAGTCAACGCCGTCAGTCCCGCTCCAGTCATGGCGGCGAGTGCGGCATTACAGCTACAGACGCTAGCTGCCATAAAGAAAAGCTTGACCCCAAACCAGAAGAAGATTAGCTCCCGACTACTCTTCGCCGCGCGCAAACAACGTGTGCAACTGCCCTTGGAGTTAAATTCAATGCGCACATCAGTACCGACCAGCGCTAGCGGTGACACCTTAGTAGATATCACTGTAATTAATCGCACGGCTGGTTTGAAAGTGCTGGACAAGTTTAGCTTCAAAGTCGTCAACGCCAGCCCTGCTGGCAGGGTGATCGTGGCGGAAGTACCGTTGGGTAAATTGGAAGAGCTGGCTGCGTTCCCAGAGATTATTGCCATCCGCGAACATGCCAAAGCCTACACCAGCCGCTATGTCCCATCTGGGGCTGAGGCGCAGACGCTAGTCAAACCTAGCTTTGAAAAACGGGCGGAAGCGTTGCGGAATCGGGTATCCGCAGCTTTGGCTGGGATGGTGTCCAATGTTTCTGAAGGCGATAAGACGCACCGGGCGCTGGATGCGCGTGGATTCTTTGGCGTCAATGGTAGTGGCGTAAAAGTCGGAGTGATCTCTGACGGTGTGGATTCGCTGGCGGCGTTGCAGGCCTCGGGTGATCTGCCTGCCGTGACCGTACTGGACGCGGGGTCAGGCGATGAAGGCTCGGCGATGCTCGAAATCGTTCATGATCTGGCGCCAAATGCACAACTTTATTTTGCTACTGCCGACCCCACGCAAGCCACTTTTGCGGCAAACATCATCGCCCTAAAAAATGCGGGCTGCAATATCATCGTGGACGATGTCGTTTATCTGGCCGAATCGCCCTTGCAAGAAAGCATTGTGGCGGATGCGGTCAATCAAGTAACGGCGGCTGGCGTGCTCTATTTTTCGTCGGCGGGCAATGAAGGCAACAAAAACGATGGTACTTCCGGCACTTGGGAAGGAAACTTCAATCCCAATGGGACGCCGCCCGCGCTGGCCGGTGGCGGCGCGGCTAATAATTTCGGCGATGGCGGGCAGTCTATCCTGGTGACTGCTGATTCAGCCGTGGTCCCTCTGTATTGGAGCGATGTTTTTGGCGTTTCGGCGAATGACTATGACCTTTACGACATGGACGGCGGACTCACGACCATCTTCGATGCTTCCACCGACACGCAAGACGGTGTGGGCGGCGATGACTTTCCGGTCGAAATCAGCGGCCCGGCCTTTAGCGGTGAACGTTTGGTCGTACTGCAATTTGCGGGTGCCAATCGGTTCATTAGCCTGCACAATTTCCGTGGCAGACTCGATCCAACTCTCAGCACGACGGGTTCGACCATTGGCCATTCCATCGCGGTGAATGCCTTCAGCGTGGCAGCGACCCCTGCGAGTGCGGGGTTTGGCGTAGGACAGCCAAGCGGCCCGTTCCCGAATCCTTTCACCACTGCCAACGTGACGGAGACTTTCACTTCCGACGGGCCGCGTCGGATTTTCTTCGATTTCGCTGGCAACTTACTGCCAGGCGCGCCGCCAGGTAATTTCTCTGCGACGGGCGGGATCGTGAGGCAAAAGCCGGATATTACGGCGGCAGACGGCGTGATGTGCGCCGCGCCCGGCTTTAATCCCTTCTTCGGCACTTCGGCAGCAGCTCCGCACGCGGCGGCCATTGCGGCCCTGCTCAAATCGGCGGGGCCCTTCACCAACGCGCAGATCCGCACTGCACTCATCTCTTCGGCGCTCGACATTGAGACAGTGGGTGTTGATCGCGATTCCGGCGCGGGCATCGTCATGGCCTACCAGGCACTGCAAGCCATTGGCGCGACACCGCAGGCATTCCTGAGTTTGGGAACCGTCGCGTTTACCGAAACAGGCGGCGACAATGACGGATTTGCCGAATCTTGCGAACAATTGAATTACACGATTGGGCTGACCAACGCTGGCGGAGCGACCGCGACGGGCATCTCGGCGACGCTGACTTCTGCGACGCCAGGCGTGGTCATCAATCAAGGCGTGTCGGCGTATCCGAATCTGGCAGTGGCCGCCAGTGCTAACAACACGACGCCGTTTACCGTAACGATTGGCTGCGGCGTGACTTGCGGTGCAACGATCAACTTTACCTTGACCGTGACGTTCAGCGGCGGAATGAGTCCGCAAATCTTCAATTTCAGCACGGCGATGGGCGCACCTGGCACGCCGATAACCTTCAGTTTCACCGGCCCACCGGTGGCGATTCCGGATGCCGCCGATTTGTCGGGCAGTAATCCGGGCGCGCCGGTCAACGCCAATCTGGTGGTTGCCGGGGTTCCGGGCAATATCTTCGATATTAACTTCCGCTTCGATGGCACCAGTTGTACGAACGCTATTGGTTCGACCACGGTCGGGCTGGATCACACTTTCGTCAACGACTTGAGGCTCACGCTGAGAGCGCCGGATAACACGACCGTGGTGGTCATTAACAACACCGACGGCAGCGGTAACAACTTCTGCCAGACGCTGCTCGACGACGAATCGGCGGGAGCTTCGATCCAAAGCGTGGTTTCCGGCAACGCGCCGTTCACCGGCTCCTTCAAACCGAATGCGCCGCTTTCGGGGTTCGACGCTCACGGTGCCAATGGCACCTGGCAACTACAGGCGCAGGATTTCTTCAGCGGGGACACCGGTAACATCCGCGCCTTCTCGCTGGTCATCACGCCGGCGGTTTGCGCGACAGCGGCGTGTTCGCTGACGCAGGCGAACATCATGGTAATTCCCGTGTCGCCCGGTACGACGGCAGTGGTCAACTACAGTCCGTCCATCACGGGCGGT
Organism: Acidobacteriota bacterium; assembly: GCA_016196035.1. Classification (NCBI taxonomy): domain Bacteria; kingdom Pseudomonadati; phylum Acidobacteriota; species Acidobacteriota bacterium. Next base: position 43,180 of record JACPYM010000066.1, read on the forward strand.
TGCGGGGTCGTGACTTGCGTGCCGCCTTCCGGCTCGACCTTTCCAGCGGGGGTAACGCCCGTCACTTGTACGCCGCAAGCCGGTAGCCCGATCAACTTCACTGTAACTGTCGGTTGCGCACCGATCACGCTTGGCCCGCTGTCGGGCGCAGTGGCGGGCACGCCGTACAATCAATCGGCGGTGGCCAGTCCGGCGGGTTCATATACCTACTCAGTGATGAGCGGGTCATTGCCGACGGGCTTGACGCTGAATGCCGCGACCGGCGCGGTCACGGGCACGCCGACGGTGGCCGGGACCTTCACCTTCACTCTCAAAGCCGCCGACAATGTGAATCCCTGCATGGGCACGCGGAATTACACCGTGGTCATCACCTGTCCGACGGTCACGCTGGCGCCCACGACCTTGCCCAACGCAACGGTCAATGTGGCGTATCCGACGACTCTCACGGGCAGCCCCGCCGGCGGCAACTATACGTTTGCCGTCACCAGCGGCCTATTGCCTGCGGGCCTGACGCTCAATGCGAATGGTTCGTTCAGCGGTGCGCCGACGCAATCCGGCGTCTTCAATTTCCGCGTCACGGCCGCGGGCTTTGGAGGTTGCACGGGCTTCCTTGATTACGCGCTGGTCGTCATTTGCCAGACCGTTACGCTCAGTCCAGCGAGCTTGCCGAGCGGGACGGCCGGCACTGCTTATAGTCAGTCGGTTTCCGCTTCGCCTGCCGGGGCGTATACCTATGCGGTCACGTCAGGCTCCTTGCCGGCGGGGCTGACGCTCAATGGCGCGACCGGCGCGCTCACGGGCACGCCCACAACGACCGGCTCGTTCTCCTGCACGCTCACGGCTTCGGCGGGTGCGTGCAGTGGTTCGCAAAACTACACTGTGACCATCGGCTGCCCGACGATCACCTTAAGCCCTGGGAGCCTCGCTGCCGGTCAGGCGGGCGTCGCTTACAGTCAAACCCTCAGTGTCTCGCCTGCGGGCAGCTATACCTTTAGCCTGATCGCGGGAAGTCTGCCCGCCGGGTTGACGCTGAATGCCTCAACGGGAGTGATCAGCGGTATCGCCACCGCCACGGGCGCGGCAACCTTCACCGTCAAGGCGCAAGCGGCCACTGGCTGCGCTGCCACGCAAAACTACATGCTGGTCATTGGGTGTCCGACCATCACGGTCAATCCCGCGACCTTGCCGAGTGGCACGACGGGGACGGCGTACAGTCAGGTGATTTCGGCTGCACCGGCAGGCGGCAATTACAGCTATGCCGTGACCAGCGGTTCCTTGCCGCTGGGGTTGTCGCTCAATGCCGCGACCGGCCTGCTGAGTGGCGCGCCAACGACGAATGGGTCCTACACCTTCACGGTGACGGCGACGGGCTTTGGTGGCTGCCAGGGCAGCCGGTCGTACTCGCTGGTCATCGGCGGCGCTTGTCCGACGATCACGTTGCCGGGCAGCTTGCCCAACGGCAGTATCGGGCAGCTTTACAGTAACACTGTCGCCGCCGCGCCCGCCGGCAGCTACACCTACGCGCTGACCGGCTCGCTGCCGCCGGGCGTGACCTTCTTCAATGCGGCGGCGCTGCTGTACGGCTATCCGCTGGCGGCGGGCAGCTATACCTTCACGATCACCGCGACACAGGGCGCGTGCACAGGCAGTCAGAGTTATACGGTGCTGGTCGGGGCCGGTGCTTTTGCGGCGCGGGCGCAAGTGGCCGATTACGATGGCGACGGCAAAGCCGATCTGGCCCTCTGGCGGCCCGCGAACGGAAGCTGGAATATGCGGATGAGCAGCACGCAGTTGACCCAAACCATGAGTTGGGGCACCACAGGCGACCTGCCGTTGCTGGGCGATTACGATGGGGACGGCAAGACCGATCTGGCGGTTTATCGCCCCAGCGCGGGCACGTTCTACGTCCGGCGCAGCAGCGATGGCGGCTACCTCATCAGGCAGTGGGGCGTAAGTACGGACGTGCCGGTGCCGGGCGATTATGACGGCGACGGCAAGACGGACTGCGCCATTTGGCGGCCCAGCGAAGGCAACTGGTATGTGTTGCGCAGCAGCGATGGCAACATTGATGTCGTGAATTGGGGCATGGGCGATGCGCCGTATCTGGATGTGCCGGTGCCGGGCGATTATGACGGCGACGGCAAAACCGATCTGGCCGTGTTCCGGCGTGCGAGCGGGACGTGGCTGGTGAAGCGCAGCAGCGACAGCCAATTCATCATCAAGCAATGGGGCCTGGGCACAGATGTGCCGGTGGCGGCGGATTACGACGGCGATGGGAAGACCGACATCGCCGTCTGGCGGCAGGGTGTCTGGTACATCTGGCAAAGCGTGAGCAATCGTTACCGGTTGGAAAACTGGGGGACGAGCGCGGCACCGTACTACGATCAAGCCTTGCCGAGCGATTATGACGGCGATAAGCAGGCCGATGTCGCGGTCTGGCGCGCGAGTGATCGCACCTGGTATGTGCGGTGCAGCCACGACGGTAGTCTGATGATGCAGGCGCAGGGCCAGGCCGGCGATGTGCCAGTGGCGCGGCGAACGCCCTGAGCGTGCGTCGTTGCGGGAAGCTGACCGTCTCGTAGCGGGGACACGCTCGGGCGCAAAAAGGGGGCGCGGCTTTTAGTGAAGCCGTGCCTCCCTTTTTTTGATTTGCGCAGTTGAGTTACTTGCCCGAACGCCGGTTCGCTGGCGGTTGGGCAGTTGATTTGGTGGCTGCCGCAGCGGGTTTGTTCAAGTTCGTTTCAAATAACTTGAGAATTCGCTTGTATTCATCCGCCCAACTCGTTGCACGCTCAAAGCCGTGATCTTCGACAGGGAAGACAGCCAGTTCCCAATTCTCTTTGCGCAATTCGATCAGGCGTTGCGCCAAGCGCACCGAATCCTGGAAGTGCACATTCGTGTCCACCATGCCGTGACAGATCAGCAGCGCGCCTTTCAGATTTTGGGCGAAGTAAATCGGCGAACTCTGTTTGTAGGCCTCGGCATCATCCTGCGGCTGGTTCAAAATGTTCGCCGTGTAGCCGTGGTTGTAATGCGCCCAGTCGGTCACGGGGCGCAACGCCGCACCCGCCGCGAAGACATCCGGTTCGGTGAACAGCGCCATCAGCGTGATAAAGCCGCCGTAGCTGCCGCCGTAAAGGCCCACACGCTTCGAGTCTACTCCGTGTTCGGCGACGAGGTATTTCACAGCTTCTAAGTGATCGGTCAAATCCTGACCGCCCATGTGGCGGTAGATGCCCGTGCGCCAGTCGCGTCCGTAACCCGACGAGGCGCGGTAATCAATGTCAAAGACGAGATAGCCGCGCTCCATCAGCAGGTGATGAAACATGTATTCGCGGAAGTAGCTGCTCCACCATTTGTGCACGTTTTGCAGATAGCCCGCGCCGTGGACGAAGAGCACCGCCGGGCCGCCCGCTTTCCAGTTCGCGGGTTTGTACAACCGCCCCGGAACCTGCGCCCCATCGCGCGCGGCGAATTGCACGATGGGCGGATCAATCCAGTTGTAGCTGGCAAACTCTTCAAGCGGCGAGGCCGTGATTTGTTTTGGCGTAGCGGAGGCATTGGCCGCCGCCAGATAAAGCTCCGGTGGTTTGTTGCTGTACGAACGCACCAGCGCTATCTGCGATTCATCGGGCGCAAGCGTCGCCGCGTTGTTGCCGGGTAATGAAGTCAAGCGCGTGCGCGCGCCACCAGCAATGGGCATTGAATAGAAATGGCGCTCGTACAAACTGCCTTCGCTCGACGTGAAATAGAATTTGGTTTTGTCGTCCGACAGGCGCACGTCGGAGACTTCAAACTTGCCGCTGGTGAGTTGTTGCGGCGCACCGCCTTCGACAGGAACGCTGTACAGATGCGCCCAGCCGTCCTTTTCGGATTCAAAGAAAATCGTTTTGTTGTCGGGCAAGAAGCCGAGCGAGAACGCGCCGGGGCCGCCGACCCAAGCCTCGTCGTGCAGGTAATCGAGCACCTGGGTCTTGCCGGTGGCTTGATCAAGCGCCAAGACCCAGCGGTCTTTGTTGTCAGCGGAACGCGCCAGCAACGCGGCGTTCTTGCCGTCTTCCGAAAGCTGCAGGTTGAGCAGTTGCACATCGCGGTCGGCTGACTTTGGATCATCATTGCCATTGGGGGCTTTAACCTTCTGGCCGTGGTCAACGTATTTCACTTCGCCGTTCTCGACATTGATGATGGCGATGCGATTGCGCGTCTGCGCGTCGCCGACTTTGGTGCGGCCCGGAATGTCTTCGGTGAAGGCGGACTCGGTGACGTAGTTGGGCACGATCGTGCTTTTCGTGCCTGTCGCCGATTGAATGACCGTGGCAATGACCGCCGCGCCATCGGGCGTGAGCGTCAGGTTGGTGACGCTTTGCCCGGCGGGCAATTCAAATGGTTTGCGCTTTTCCTGCTTCTTGCGCTTGGCCTCTTGCTCCTCGCGGTTCAGCGCGCGTTCGCGCACGGCTTCCAGCAATTCGCGCTCTTCTTTTTTGAGGTAGTCTTGCTGCGTCTGTTTCTTGGGCGCTTCGGGCTGGCGGGCTTGGCCTTGTTGTTGCACATCATCCAGGACTAACCCGGTCGCTATCGCTTCCGGTTCCGTACCGTCGGCACTCTCTGCGCCGCGCCGTCCACCGCCAAACGCCAACGCCGGGCCAGCCGGAGCCGCGCCGCCGCCCGTGCGAATGTCGGTCAATTGCCGCAGGGAGCCGCCGTCCAGCGCGAGCACATACAGATTGTTGTTGCGCGTGAAATAAACGCTGCGCTGGTCGCGGGTGAAATGCGCGTTGCTCTCGCCTTCCTGCGTTTCGGTCAAACGGCGGCGCTCGTTTTTGGCATTGTCGTAGAGCCAGAGGTCGCCGTCTTCGGTAAACACGGTCAGCCGTTTGTCTTTGGAAACCTCGCCGTTGGCGGGCGGCGCGAGCTTGGCCTCGTCTTCGCTGAGCTTGCGCAAGCCGCCGCCATCGCGGTTGACGACGTAAAGATCAGGCTCTTTCAAACGCGGCTCGCCCGCGCGCTTCCAGCGGAAGTAGACGCGCTGGCTGTCGGGCGACCAGTACACGCGCGTGGGTTCATAGCCGACCAGGTCGGGGCCGCGCATGATGCTGTCAACGGTAAGGTCGAATTTTTTGGGCTGTTGCGCGGACGCGGGCGCGGGCAGCAATAGGGCGAATAGGCAAAGCGAAGTCAGTAGGCGGTGCAGTCCGTATTTCTTCATCTGCGGCTCCGATTGAATTGCTGTGATTGGTTTTGAGCAACAAGAACCAAAGAACACGCACGATGGCGCGTTAGGAACAAGCTCAAAGATTTGTTGTTCAAAGTCCTGAAAGGGCGAAATTGAATAGCCCAGGGCAACGCCCTGGGTTGCGGCGAAGCAAGAGACAAGCCCTAAAAGGGCGGAATAAGAGCGCTGAATTTCGCCCTTTTAGGGCTTGTAAATCATTTTGTGCGGATACCAGGGGCGTTGCCCCTGGCTATTGAATTTCGCCCTTTCAGGGCTTTACGACTCAGCTTAATCTCTTTGCGCTTGAACCCGTAAGCAGTTCTGCCATTCGGGTCAGCATCTGGTTAAGCGAGCTTTCGTGTACCTCGACGGTGTAACCATCGGCCACGCATTCAAAAGTCGAATCATGAAAAGACAAAACGTAGTGTTTGCGTGTCCAGAACCGATCTGGATCGTGGCGCCAATGAACCGAATTCATCCGTTCCAGTTGACGAATCCAAGAGGAAATTTCGATGACAAATGCGCCATACGGTGTTAGTCCGCGACTCGCCAGCGGATGCCCGTGGAATGCTTCATCATTCGGCGGGCCAAACATTGAACTGTAGCATCTGGAAAACTTGACGAGCGCAAGCGGTTCATCTTCAATGCTCTCGGTCACACCGCCGATCGTAGTTCCATCCCAGCCAGGTGGTGTGTCTTGCAAATAAAAGGCTACGACTGTGACGCCTTCGCTGCTCAATACAATCGGCGTCGGCGCTCCCACAGAAGATTGAGGAATGTCAGTGATGGGGACGACACGATCTTTCTCGTCTACTGAATACATCCTGACACTCTCCTTCCAACCCTAAACGAACTGCACCTTGCCGTCCCCTTCAATCACTTCGCCCAATACGACAGGCTTTTCCCGCACATTCGCCAACTGATCAATCACGAATTGGGCGAAGCCTTTGTTGGTCACGACGACCATGCCGATGCCCAGGTTAAACGTCCGCAGCATGTCTTCGTGTGGGACGTTGCCCAGGTCTTGAATCAGTTTGAAGACGGGCGGGATTTGCCAACTGTTCAGACGGATGGCGATGTCTACGTTGCGGGGCAGGATGCGCGGGACGTTTTCGACGAGACCGCCGCCGGTGATGTGGGCCATGCCTTTGATGACGCCTTCGTGTTCGATCAGGCGCGAGAGCAGCGGCAGGTAGTTTTTATGCGGCTTCAACAACTCTTCGCCGACCGTGCACCCGAGTTCGGGCACATGCGTGTCCACTTTGTAACCGGCGGCCTCAAAGAACACTTTGCGCGCCAGGCTGTAACCATTCGTGTGCAACCCCGACGACGGGATGCCCAGCACGACATCGCCGGCGGTGATGCGCGAACCGTTAATGACTTTCTTTTTGTCCACCACGCCGACGATGAAGCCGGCGATGTCGTATTCGCCATCGGCATAAAAGCCGGGCATCTCCGCCGTTTCGCCGCCCAGCAACGCGCAATCGCATTCGCGGCAGCCGCTGGCGATGCCTTCGACGATTTGCGCGACGGTGTTCGGATCGAGCTTGCCGGTGGCGATGTAATCCAAAAAGAACAGGGGCCGCGCGCCTTGCACCAGAATGTCGCCGACGCAGGCCGAGACCAGATCGTAGCCGATGGTCGTGTGAATGCCCGTCTCAAAGGCGACCTTGAGTTTGGTGCCGACGCCGTCGCAACTGGCGACCAAGACGGGCGAGCGCGTGTCGTCAAACGTGCCGTTAAACATCCCGCCGAAACTGCCGATTTCGGACATGACGTTGATGTTGAAGGTCGAGCGCGCCAGCTTTTTGATGCGTTCGGTGGCGGCGTTGGCAGCGTCAATGTTGACGCCCGCGTCTTTATAAGTAATAGCCATAATGCCGTGGAGTAGATTTGCAAAAGGAAGAGAGATTACGGAACAGACGGAAATAACCGAACAGACGGAAGAAACCAGTTAGACCAGTCAGTCTTTTCTGTTTGTTTCGTTATTTCCGTCTGTTCCGTAATCTCTTTTCCGGTTCATTTCTTGATTGATTGCTTTCAGTCAGTAGCTAAGGGGACCGCCGTCATCACTTCGCGCTGCCGCGAGGTTTCGACGCTGTGCCCCAGCAGCGTGGGATATTGCCCGGTGTAACAGGCTTTGCAAAAGCGTGTGTCTTGCGGGTCGCCAACCGCGTCGAGCATGCCCTGCATGCTCAGATACGCCAGCGAATCAGCGCCCAGGTAATCACGAATCTGTTCGATGGATTGATGCGAGGCGATCAGTTCTTCGCTGGTCGGCGTGTCTACGCCGTAATAGCAAGGTGCGACGGTGGGCGGACAACTGATGCGCATGTGCACTTCTTTCGCGCCCGCTTCGCGCACCATCTTGACGATCTTTTGCGAAGTCGTGCCGCGCACAATCGAATCGTCAATCAAGACGACGCGCTTGCCTTCGATCAGGTCGCGCACCGGATTGAGTTTGATTTTCACGCCGAAGTGGCGAATCTGGGATTGCGGTTCGATGAAGGTGCGCCCGACATAATGATTGCGCATCAGGCCGAAGCGTAACTTCAGGCCCGATTGCGAGGCGAAACCAATCGCCGCCGCCACGCCCGAATCGGGTACGGGCACGACGATGTCGGCCTCCACTGGGCTTTCGCGCGCCAGAGCCTTGCCCATCAGGTGACGGCTCTTGTTGACGCTGCGGCCGTAAACCAGCGAATCGGGCCGGGCAAAATAGACGTGTTCAAAAATGCAATGCGTGTGCGGCTTTTGCGGAAAAGGGTGGGTCGAACGCATGCCGTCGGCATCCACCACGATCATTTCGCCCGGCGCGACATCGCGCACATATTTCGCGCCGATCAAATCAAAGGCGCAGGTTTCCGAAGCAAAGACCGTCGCGCCCTCCAATTCGCCCATACACAACGGGCGGAAGCCGCGTGCATCACGAATGGCGATCAGGCTGTCGGGCGTGGTGAAGAGCATCGAATACGCGCCGTCATCGAACATCAAGGCCTCGACAATAGCTTCGGTCAAATCGCGGCGGCGCGAACGCGCGATGCGATGCAAGACGACTTCGGTGTCAGAGGTCGAAGAGAAAATCGCGCCGTCCTGTTCGAGTTGTTTGCGCGCTTCGCTGGCGTCGGGCAGGTTGCCGTTGTGGCAGAGCGCGATTTGCCCGTAGCTGCATTTGACGGCGAACGGCTGCGCTTCGTTGATGCTGACTTTGCCGGCAGTCGAATAGCGCACGTGGCCGATGGCCGCGCTGCCTTGCAAGCGTTTGAGGTTGGCTTCCTGAAAGATTTCGTTGACGTGGCCCATGCCGCGTTCGGAATAAAGCCGCACGCCATCGGTCGAAACGATCCCGGCGGATTCCTGCCCGCGATGTTGCAGGGCGTACAGTCCCAGATAAGTCAGCCGCGCGGCTTCGGAGTTCCCGAAGATCCCGAATACGCCGCACTCTTCACGAAATTTATCGAACAGCATTTGCCTACTTTTGCCTACTTTTGGTTGAATGATTGCGCACGTGTTGAAGTTATGGATGAACGTTGCGTGGAGTAGAAGGCAGTATAAACAATCAGCAGGCGGAGGCAAAAGGCACGCCTCAAACGCCTGCTGTTTCTCGTGCTGGGGATAGGCAGCTTTTAGGTGCAGCGCCAATGCTCAACTCAGATAGTTGTTTCCTCACAGTGCCGTCGCGCCGCCATCCACCACGAACGTCTGCCCGGTCACGAAGGACGCTTCATCCGAAGCCAGATACAGCGTGATGCCGCCGATTTCCTCCGGCGTGCCGACGCGCGGGATGGGTTGGGTGGCTTCGAGCTTTGACACGTACTTTTCGTTCTTCCAGAAATACTCGCTGAAATCGGTTTGAATTAGGCCCGGCGCAATCGCGTTGACACGCACATTGTGCTTGCCGAATTCCGCCGCCCAGTTGCGCGTCATCATCAACAGCGCCGCTTTGGTCGCGCTGTAAAGCAGCCCGCCCGGTTGGGGCCGCAGCCCGGCAATCGAAGCGATGTTGATGATCGAACCACCCGTGCCGCGTGCGATCATTTGCGGCACGGTCAAGCGAATCAGCCGCAGCGCCGAGACCACGTTGACCTCGAACATCTTGGCGAACATGTCGTCGGTCACGTCCAGACACGGCCCCTGCCCGATGTTGGTCGCGCTGTTGTTGACCAGAATGTCCACCGGGCCGAGCTGGCGTTCGGTTTCTTGCACCAGCTTTTCCAATTGCTCGGCGCGTCCGACGTGGCATTCAACCGGGATGATTTTGCCGGGCAAGGCGGCGAATTCCTGCGCGGTGGCTTGCAGGACTTCGAGCTTGCGGCTGGCGATAACGACGTTGGCGCCTGCGGCGGCCAGACGTTGCGCGATGGCCTTGCCGATGCCGCGCCCGCCGCCCGTGACGAGGGCGGTTTTGCCGTTGAGAGTGGACATAGAGATGCTCCTTGAAATTGTGGTTTGAACAGCGGCGCTCACCGTAGCCGTGCGCGGAAACGCTGTCAAGCAAAGCGCGGTTGACAATCTCACACGGGCTTCTTGATACTGCGGCCCGGTTTCAAATCCCAAATTTCAAATCCCGTTTTGCTACGAAAAGGAGCCGCAATGGAAGCCACTGCAACGTCGCAAGTTCGCGTGCACGACAAGTTTTACATCAACGGTCGCTGGACACAGCCGCAAGGCGCCGACTTAATCGAAGTCATCAACTCCACCACCGAAGCGATCATGGGAAAAGTCCCGGAAGGCACAGCCGAAGACATCAATGCCGCTGTCGCCGCAGCCCGTACCGCGTTCGGGTCGTGGTCAAGCACACCCGTCGAGACGCGCGCCGCCTACCTCGACCAAATCGCCGCCAAGTTGAAAGAACGCCAGGCCGGAATTGCCGCGACCATCGCCGCCGAGGTCGGTATGCCCTTGCCCATGGCGACCGCCGTGCAAGCCGGGCTGGCGATTACTGATGTCAGCACGACTGCCAAGCTCGCGCGCGAGTTTCAATTTGAAGAGCAGGTCGGCAACGCGCTGATTGCCAAAGAACCCATCGGTGTCGTCGGCTGCATCACGCCCTGGAACTTCCCGCTGCATCAGATCACCGCCAAAGTCGCGCCCGCGCTGGCCGCCGGTTGCACGGTGGTGCTGAAACCCAGCGAAGTCGCGCCGCTGACCGCGTTCATGCTGGCCGAAATCATTGACGAAATCGGCTTGCCCGCGGGCGTTTTTAACTTGGTAACGGGTTACGGCCCGGTCGTGGGTGAAGCCCTGGCCGCGCATCCTGACGTGGATATGATTTCCTTCACCGGTTCAACGCACGCGGGCAAGCGTGTCAGCGAACTGGCCGCGCAAACGGTCAAACGCGTCGCGCTCGAACTGGGCGGCAAGTCGGCCAACATCATTCTCGACGACGCCGATTTTGAACGCGCAGTCGCGAGCGGCGTCGGCAATTGCTATTTCAATTCGGGCCAAACCTGTTCGGCGCTGACACGCATGTTAGTGCCCAAGTCGCGCTACGACGAAGCCGTCGCCATCGCCAAACGTGCGGCTGAGAAATTCACCGTCGGCGACCCGCTCGGCGGCGCGGCCAAACTCGGCCCGCTGGTCTCGGCCACGCAGCGCGACCGCGTGGTGGGCTACATTGAAAAGGGGATTGCCGAGGGCGCGACGCTCGTGGCGGGCGGGCCGGAAAAGCCGGAAGGCTTGGAACCCGGCTTCTTTGTGCGCCCGACCGTCTTCGCCAACGTGGACAACCAGATGACCATCGCGCAGGAAGAAATCTTCGGCCCGGTGCTCTCGCTGATTGCTTACGAAGACGAAGACGACGCGGTGCGCCTCGCCAACGACACGGTTTACGGCCTATCGGGCGGCGTTTGGTCGGGCGATCCCGAACGCGCCAAACGCGTCGCGCGCCGCTTGCGTACCGGGCAGGTCGAAATCAATGGCGGCAGGTTCAATCCGCTGGCGCCCTTTGGCGGGTACAAGCAATCGGGCAATGGGCGTGAGTTAGGCAAGTTCGGGTTGGAAGAGTTTTTGGAAGTGAAGGCGATGTTACTTTAACGGCCAACCTCGCCAGTAACGATTTCTCAGCGCCGTGATGATCTTTCGCGGGGCTGTTACTCTCAGCTAATCCTTTGGCAATTGTGTAGCCGAAAAAATTCTCAGTCAATTCTGCATGGTCGCCTGTAATGGCTGACATTCTTATCCCTAACCAGCCTTTTCCTTTAAGGCAGTAACAACGTGATGCAATCAAGCGGAAGGATTTCTTGCTTCATTCATCGTGTATTCACGTTGCTTTGCTAACTTATCTACGCCAGCAACAGCACGGTGCGGAATCGCTGCCGCATCCTGCGCTCTGATGGTTGGCGCCTATAGTGTCACGGTGCAGTTCTCCCGGTTCGATTCAACTACTCCGCGACCATCTTTTCTTTTTGCTTATGTAAATAAGCCTCGGGCGATGTGCGCCTGACAGTGCGGCTTATGTCGCTGTCTACACGGTCAGCGATGACCCAAGCTATAAGGTGAGGTGTGTCCAGAGGGTGTTGACCGGAAAGAGCGGCGCCATTCTTTTAACTGACGATGAAGAATTCATTGATACGAATGCTGGCATGGTTTGTTAGCTGAGGAGAAGTACGTATGAAAACACGGTTTCTTTTGATGATTGCCTGGTTGCTCCTGGCAGTTCCGGCGTTTGCGGCGACTACCTATACCTATAACGGCCCCGCTTTTACCAGCGGAACCGATCACGTCTCGGTGAGTTTTACGGTGAATGCGCCGTTGGCTCCCTCAACCAGTTACTTGTCGCTTACCGCTGCGGGAGTAACAAGCAGCTCTGTTTCAGTTGTCGGCCCCGGCGGCGTTTTAACTGGATTCGTTCTGCCAGTAACTACTTTTCAGATACACACGGATGCGGCGGGTAACATAGATTCCTGGTTTATCTTTGGCGGTAAAAATACCTTGACCGGGGTGGCGCCAACTTCCACGGGAACTGATTGGCAGGCGTATACCATGAATACGATGGCGTTCATTCCGGGCACGGGGGTTCCGGGCGTCAACCAATCCTCGCTGGTCACGGGCCATTACAACTATGATCAAGCCACGCGCATCACGTTTTACGCTACCTGCGCGGGCGCTCCGGCGGGCTGCACGCTGGCGGGCAATGGGCAACCTTATGTAGGCGAGTACAGTGGCATCATCAACCCTGCCAACACGAGCGGTTCGTGGTGGGTCGTCACGACGGATAATGGCTCCGGTGGCGGGCCGTTGCCGCTGGCGCTGAGCGGCACCTTGCCAGCGGGTGTAGTGGGAACGGTATATAGCGGAGCGCTCACGGCCACGGGAGGCGCCGCGCCGTATTCCTGGTCTGCCACGGGCGTTCCCAGCGGGCTGACATTCGGCGCGGATGGCTCTCTTTCCGGCATTCCTGACACGGCGGGCAGCTACACTGTGCAAGCCACGGTGACCGACAGCGTGGGTGCAACGGCAACCGCCAGCGTGCCGGTCTCCATCACCAATCCGGCCCCGGTTGCGTGTTCGGGGACGAATGCGGTGATCACGGCGTATGTCGCACGCAATCCCGGTTTCATCACGGTGAATGGCGGGTTGAATCTGCTCGATCATTTATGGACGACCAATTTGAACCCGGGCAATACGACGTTTCTGGGCGGCTTGGTGAACTGGTACCAGACTGGTTTGATCGTGGATTACACCGGTGTTGCCGATCCGGCGGGTTGTATTCTGACGAACCTGACCGTCAAGCCGCGCGTGACGATCTCAACCACTTCCTTAGCGAATGGCACTGCGGGAGTCGCGTACTCTGCTCCGGTCTCCGTCACTTGGGGAGTAGCTCCGTATACGACTACGATCAGCGGATTACCGGCTGGGCTGAGCTTCAACGGCGTCAATATCACGGGCGTCCCCACAATCATTGGCGTGTTCAACCTGACGATTAGTGCGGTTGATGCCGTGGGAGTTTCGACGGTAAAGAATCTGAGTTTGACGATTGTGGATCGGGCCATTGTGTTCGCTCCGGTCTTGCCGAATGCCACGGTGGGCGCGGCCTATGCGGCGACGCTTGTGGCTTCCGGAGGTTATGGCGCGTTCACCTATGCAGCCACGGGGTTGCCGCCGGGCTTGACGCTCACAGGCAGCAGCCTCAATGGCGTGCCCACGACCGCCGGGACATTTAGCGTAAGCTTGACCGCGACGGACGCAGTTGGCGTCGCCCAGTCAGTGACAACCACGTTGGTGGTCAACCCTGCGCCGCCGGGCAACTTTACGATCAAAGACGAAGGGCAGGGCAGAATCACTGCTTTGGGCGCCGGGTATCTGATGGTTGGAACCAAGAAGTTGATTTGGAACGCCAGCACCAAGATCACTGTGAACACGCCAAGCGGCGAACTGCACGTCATTGATGGGTTCGTAAAAGTGAATATGCGGGTGCAGTGGAAAGGGTTGCGCGACAACGCCACCAATACCGTCTTGACCAGTCAGCTTGAGGTGAACTGATCCTCCATTTTAAGGCGTGATTGAACAGAGGGGCCTTTCGAGGCCCCTCTGCCTTTCAGTCGGCTCACCTAAGATTTCAGGACTTACGCAAAACGCGCGCGCGATAGCCACAGAGGCACGGAGACACAGAGCTTTGTTACAGTTCTGCCGGAGATCGCGGTCTTCCTCTGTGTCTCCGTGCCTCTGTGGCAAATCTTTGCGTAAGTCCTGGATTTTAAGCCCTACCGAAAAATTCGGCCCTGGCACTCCTCCAAGCCTTACCTCCCTGCAACTGAAGACCTAAACCGAAAAGCAAAAGTTCGGGTGAACATGGGGTAGTGTCCTATGCTTGTGTGGTTGGCTGAAAACATGAACTGCTGTCCGCGAAGCCACACGAAAAGCACACGAAGTTAGGCCCAACTCTTCGTGGCTGCTTCGTGTGGCTTCGCGGATGAGCTTTTCGGCGAATGCAAAATTCACAGGCACAAGCTAAGATACCGGCCCTATGCAAGATTCGCCGAGTAATCGTCCTGTAAGCCAGCCCTCGCCTTTGCGCTTCAACTCCGATTTCACCATTGCCGCTTTACTGACGCTGCTCTGCGCGGTCACGCGCTGGCTGGCGCGGCCCGCGTCGTGGTGGGAATGGGATGAAATCCTGTTCGGGCGGGCGCTGCGTCATTTCGATGTGACCAAACACGCGCCGCATCCGCCGGGCTTTCCGGTCTTCGTGGTCATGGGCAAGCTGGCGAATTGGTTGCTGCACGATGAATTCCGCGCACTGGTGGCGGTCAATTTCCTCTTCGCCAGTTTGCTGGCCGCCGCGCTGTTCTATTTGTACCGCGAGATTTTTGAAGATCGGCGCATTGCCGTGGTCGGTGCGTTGCTGTGCTGCTTCTTTCCGAACGTGTGGGTTTACAGTTGCGCGCCGCGCAGCGATACGCCGGCCTTGGTGTTGGGTTTGATCGCGTTGACGCTGGTGTTGCGCGGGCGCGTGTCGCGGCGGGCCTTGCTCGCCGGTTGCGCGTTGCTGGGCGTGGCGCTGGGCGTGCGCGTGACGCTGGCGGCGGTGCTGGGAACCGTGACGGCGTTGGTCTGGTTGGGTTGGTTGCGGCGGCGCGAGTGGCGCTTGGCGGTGTGGTGCGTGGTGTTGGTCGTGTTAGGCATTGTGAGTTGGTATGTGCCAATGGTGTTGCTGCACGACTGGCAAGCTTACCGCGCAACAGTCGCGGGGCACGGCCACTTCTTGCTATTCGACGATTCGTTCTTGAGTCCGGGGATCAATGGCTGGTGGTCGCGGCGGTTACAACGTTTCTTTGTGGATTTGTGGGGCGACGCCTGGATTGCGTGGACGGTTTACGGACTCTCAGCCTTGGGTTTGATCGTGCTGGCGGCGCGCAAACGCTGGGCGGCGCTGGGCTGGTTGCTGGCGGCGTTTGTGCCGTATCTGCTCTTCACGTTTTTGCTCAACAACCCGATGCAGCCGGTCTTTTATGCGATGCCGTTTCAGCCGCTGTTTGCCGGGCTGATGGCCGCCGGATTGGTGTTGCTATCCGAACGCGTCTTTGCGCCGCAACGCTTCCCGCGCTTGCAATATGCGGGCGTCGCGCTGGCGATTGGCTTGACGCTGGGCCTGGGCGAATGGGGGTGGTGGCCCGTCAAGATGATTCATCGCGAACCCAGCCCGGTCTTTCGCGCCATCACGGATTTGCGTGCGCGGCTCGCTCCGCAACGCGATGAATTGCGCAACGAAATCCTGTATGACCCGCACGTCAACTTCCTCATGCCTGAATACAAAACGCAGACGCAGGAAACGGTCACCTTGCCCGAACCCAACCTGCTCAATCCGGCTTATCAAACCGGACGCACCTTTGCCTTGACGCAAGGGCCGCTGCCTTTCGGCAACAGCGCGCTCTATCAATGGAACGCCGCGCGCGGACGCAAGCGCGTCACGAAGATGAGCCTTGAGCGCTATCTGAAACTTTACCTGACCGAGATTACTTCGTTTTGGCAAACGAACTATCTGGACGGCTGGTACGGCGTCGAAAATGATGGCGCGAATTTCTGGCGTTGGATGGGACGGCGCGCGCAGGTGGCGCTGTTTAACGAAGCCGACACCATGCAATTGTCTGTGCGCGGGGACATCGTTGCCTTGCGCGACGGTAGCCATCCGACCCTGACGCTGCGGCTGGATGGCCGCGAGGTCGCGCGCTTCAAACCGCAACACGAGGCCTTTGAACAAACGCTCACTGTGCCCACTGAGGCGGGCCGTTTCTGGTCTGTGCTGACGCTCGAAGTTGATCCCATCGTCACGCCGAAGGGCTTGGGCCTGAGCAACGATGAACGCGAATTGGGCTTGCGTTGTTACGAAGTCAAATGGGCGCCGCTCCCGCAAGCTCCACGACAGCCGCTCACGGCCAATCAGTTTATCGGTGAAGGCTGGGACGAGATCGAAGCCGATGGCGGCCTCTATTGGCGTTGGATGGCGGAGCGCGGCGTCATCAAGCTGCCGCCCCTGGCCAGCGACGGCAAACTTGAAATCGAACTGCACGCCGCTAAACCGGATGGAGGTCAGCCGTCCAGGCTCACTCTCACACTCAGCGGACAGGTGTTGGAAAGCTTCACGCCGCCATCAGACAAGGTGCTGAAGACCTATCGCGTGCCGCTGTCATTGCACCAAAATCGTCCCAGCGCATTGGTGTTCACTACCGATCAAGTTGTGGAAAAGGATGGGCGGCGCTTTGGCATTCAAGTGTTTCGGATCAACTGGAAACCGGATGATGGGAAGCCGGTGACGCCTTAGCCGCTTCTTTTTTTAGACTTGTGTGTCACTCGAAAGGTCGGGCCAACCTGGGTACGCAGCGCTTCCAGCGTGCAGACTTGGCCGTTGCTACAATCAAAGTCACTGTGTCTGTCCATCAGTCCTGCACGCTGGAAGCGCTGCGTACCCAGGTTGGCGCGCAGTTCATTTGTGGGCAGGCTTTGGCGAATTAGGCGGTGTGGCCGCGGCTTCTTCCCAAAGCAACTTTGTCAGCGAAAAGCTCAGCGCGCGGTCGTCGCGGCTCTTGGGATTGGCTTGGCTGGGCGTGACGGTCTGGTCGGCTTGCAGGCGCAACTCCGACCATTCGCCGCTGCCCTGTTGCGCGGGCGTTATCAGGTATTCGCGTCCGACAAGGCGGTCGGGCGCGGCGAACTCTTCGAGCAGCGCGCCGTTGAGGAATAATTTGAAAACCGTCGGGCGCGCAAAGGCCCCTGGCACCTGGCCGGCCACGCGCAAGCGCATGGGCTGTCTCGTGTTGAGCAAGCGCACGACACCTGTGCCATCCATCCATTGCCAGCGCGCTTCGCCCAAGCCTTCCCAACCGTGAAAGCCGCTCAGGAATTCGGCGCGCGGCGGTGATTTGTCCAGCGGCTCGATTTGCCAGAGCCGGTATTGCGACAGGTGGCCCACTTCCGTCCAATGGCCCAAGACTTGGCCTTGTGCTTGTTCCGCTTCGTAATCCATCAGTAGCGCGTAAAAGCGCGCGCCCCGCGCCAACACTTGCCGGTACACCGCCGGCCACGCGCCGGGCCGGATTTGCTCCCAACGGAAAACCGAACGGTTGGTGTAAAACCGCAACGCCCCGCTCATCTGCATCGAAACCAGCAGCGCCTCGCGCGGCGCTTGCGCATCGGCCCAGCGACAGGCGTCGGCATTGAGGCTCTGGTCGCGCGCGTAAGTGAAAAATTGATTCTGCGCATAGAAGCGCAACATCACGCCGAGTGTCATGGCGAACAAAACGCTTGCAAGCGCCCAGCCCCAACGCCGTCGTGGCGCTTTCCAATTCGCCAGCGTACTGTGCGACACCAGCAACGCGCCCAGCAACAAGCCCGGCAAACCCGGCAACAGAAAGCGCGTGTCGCCCCAGGCCTCGTAAATGTCATAACAGGAATAGAAGCACAGATACGCGCCAAACCAAGCCAGCAGCAAAGCACGATTGCGCCACGCCGTCCCGCGCGTGGCGCTCACGCCCAGCCAGGCCAGCAACGGCAGCGGGCTAAGCGAAATCGCCAGCCAATAGGCGTAGTAACTTAGCCGCTTGCCAAAGCCCGCGAACATCAGCGCGTTGTCCAACTGAATCACGCCATAACCGGTGCGCAACGGATGTCCATACGCCGTCAGGTTGTACGCGCAAAAGACGGCCCCCAACGGCGCACCGCCCAAGCCAAAACGTAACCACGCCTGCCATGTGAACGGCAGGCAAAAGGCCAGCGGCGCCAGCAACAACACATTCGTCGGACGCACCAGCACCGCCATGCCAAAGGCCGCGCCCGTCCACCAAGACCAATGCGTTTCTCGCCGCGCGCGCAAACCTGCCCAGACTGCGGCCAGCGCCCAAAACATCGCGGCAACATCGCTCATCGGTTGCGTGGACATGTGGATGACCGTCGAATTGAACGCCAGCATCACTGCACCCGCGCCCGCCCACACGCGCGGCAAACCCAGTTCAAGGCCGATCAAAAATATCAACGGCAGGCTCAACGCCGCCAGCAGCGGATTCACCAGATACGGCCCCCATCGCCAGCCCGCCAGCAACGCCGCCGCCGCCAGATGCAACGGAAAGCCCACCGGATAAAACGGCGTCTGCACCACCGGTTCGCCAGGGCGTCGCACCGTCAGATAAGCCAGCGGACAAAACACATCCGCATCATTCGCCGTCAGGCCGAAACGTTCCAGCTCTTTGACCGGCGGTTTGAGCGGCCCATGCAACAGCGTGCGCGCGATGTTGGCATAGCCCGAACTGTCAGAACCGCCCACCGCAAACGAGGAGCCTTGTGCAATCCAAACGAAATAACCGGTCAGCAGCGCCAACAACAACAAGCGGCCCGGCGAAGCGCGCAACCGCGACAGCAGGGCGGTACGGGGAGCGGTAGCGACCTGATCCCGCCGCCGCCGTAGCAGCCGGGAAACCAGGTCGCTACCGCTCCCCGTACCGCCCCATCCACGGCGTCCGGCGATTGCTCCAAGTAGCAAGATCAACACGCCCAAGCCCGCCAGCCGCGCCCCTTGGTTGAAACTTGGCGAGCGAAAGAGGAACTCGACGCGATGCTCGCCCGCCGGGACGCTCAAGCCGCGCAACGCATAATTCACCCGTTCGACCGGCACGCGCCGCCCGTCAATAAAGGCGTCCCAGCCGCGATAATACATTTCGCTCAACACCAGAAAGCCCGGTTGCGCATGCTTCGTCTGCAATTCCAGGCGTTGCGGTTCGTAGCGCGTGATTTTGACCTCCGCGCCTGCCGGATCGCCGGGCGCAGGGAGGTCGAGTTGCTCTTTGCCGTACAACTCTTTTTCAAACAGCGCCACCTCGCGCGGATCGTAAGCCGCACCGTCGCCAAGTTTGCCGGTCTTGATCGCGCGCAGCACTTCGGCGGTGGTGGACATTTGCAAACGGCGCACGAACCAGGCGCGCGGCAGAAAATGCTTGTTCTCAAACACCGTGACCGTGCCGAACTGTTGCAGCCGTTGCCAGCGCTCTTCGGGAATGTTCAGCACATCGAGCGCAAAGGAATTGTTTGTCTCGCTGTCAAACACCGCCGCGCGCGTGATGGTGAGATCGGCTTCCGTGGGAAGGTACGTCAATTCGATTTGTTCAATCGTCACGCGGTCGAATTTGAAACGCGCCAGATAGCGATGGCCTTGGTAACCGTCTTCGGGCCAGCTTTCGATGACTTTGGCGCGGTCGTGTTTGATGACGGCTTTGACATCGGCGCGGTCATAGGCCCATTCGGCGGTGTCGCGCCCGGCTTGCATTTGTTGTTCGATGACGCGCCCGTCCGTGGTGAAAAGCTTGATGCCGACGACCGGCGTGCCGGTGGTGAATTGCGGCGAACTGCCCATCGCCGAGACGAAGGCGAGTTCGTTGATCGTCGCGTGTTTTTTGAAGACCGTGCGCACGCCGGGCTTGAGTTGCAGCGTGCTCGGCTCGCCGTTGAATTTGATGCCCTCGTAAGTGACGGTGTCTTTCGAGGCCTGTTCACAGAGCAGGTATTTGACGTTGAGCAGATCGTAACCGCTGTGTTCGGGATTGAACGCGCTGAGGTCTTCGACCCAGCCTTCCAGCGTCATCTGCCCGGCGATGTCGGTCGTGCGCGTGAGGCGCAGCGGGTCGTAGCCATTCACGCTTTGCAGTCCGCGCACAATCGAGACGTTGGGGAAGTCCAGCATCTCGTAGCCGTCTTTGAAAGGCTGCGGCGACTGACTCAGGATGCGAAAGGCATTCAAATCCTTTTCGCGTTCTTTGATGAATTTGACCGAAGGCGCATCGGCCAGCCGTTCGCGCATATTGAAACTGGGCAGCCGCCATTCATACGAGAAGCCGTAAGACATCGCATCCAGCAGCACCAGCGCGACGATGGCGACGGAGATCAGCGCGTTTGGTTTACGCGCATACGCCGCCAGCGCCAGCACGCCCAAGCCAAAGAACACCACCGGATAGTAAATGTCGGGATTGGCAAACGAACCGGCTTCGGGCGGCAACGGCAAGTCCATCACTAGCCGTTCGTCAAAGAAGCAATAAATCACGACCGCGACCGCGACGATGCCGCCAAGCACGGCGGAACTCAGGCCGACCAACCGCCAACGTGCGCGCGCTTCCAATTCTGTCAGCGTCGTGATGCCGAATCCGGCCAGCAACCCCAGCGCCAAATTAAATTCCAGCAAGTGCCGCCCCGGCGCGCGGAACAGGTTATAGACCGGCACGTTATGCAAAAAGTGATATAAGCCGAAAGGCAAATTGTCGCCTAGCGCCAAGCCCACTGCGACCACCGCCCACGCCAGCCAGAACCATTGCAACGCGGTTTTACGCCAGCGGCAAAGCGTGACCAGCGCCAACAGCCACGTCAGCATGCCCACATAACCCGCCGTCTCGGTCGGATTCCAGCGGCCCCAGTACGGCACTTTGTACGGGTCAAGTGCCGCGCCGCCGAAATAATACGGGAAGAAAAAGCCCAGGATTTGCCGGGGCGGCAGTGAGAACTGCGAGAAGTATTCGTATGTGATGGCCGCGCGTTCGCTGAAATGCAGCATCTCGCGTTCGGGCAAGAGCTGAATCATAGAGAGCAACGCACCGCACAAGCCCATCGCTGCCAACGCGCCCAGATAACGCCAGGGTTGTTCCTGTTGTTCACGCAAGAATAGGGTGAAAAGCGTATAGGCGCCCGCCACGATGATCGTGTAGCAGGTCATCTGTGGTTCGCCCGCAAAAAGCTGCAAGGCGATAAACAGCGCGCCCAACGTAACCCAACGCCAGCGCGCGCGTTGATGCAATTCTTCAAGCGCCAGCAAAATCCACGGCAGCCAGGCCGCCGCTGCGATGCGATTGGTGTGGCCCAGATGCGCGACCAGATAGCCGCCAAAGGCAAACGCCAGCCCCGCTACCAACGCGCCCAATCGCGTCTGGCCGATGCGCCGCGCGTAAAGATACGCGCCGAGCAAGGCCAGGTGATAGGTCGTGATGACCATCAGATTCATCGCGGCCTGCGGTGAAAAGACAGCGAAGACCCACGTCGGCGGATACAGCGCGCCCGGCTGAATGCTCGCCAGCAGCGGCATACCCGCGAAGATGTACGGGTTCCAGAGCGGCAGCATCCCTTGTTGCAACATCTGCCCGATCAAGACGCGGATGCCGAAAATCTGTGACCAGCCGTCACCGGGGGCGAGCGTGACTTGGCCCAGCACAGCCGGAAAAAAATAAAGCAGCGGCGCGAGGATGAACACGGTGGCGCTCAACCAGCGCGGCCAAGCGTCAGACGGTTTATTGACAGGTGTCATAGCAACTCGACGAGGGGGAAGAGGTGCGGTCAGTACATGATTGTTGTTGATGAATGCGAGGGCGCGATTCTAAATCACAACAGCCAGGATTGGTACATTCAAGTTAATTTGCGTGCGTCGAAATACGGTGTTCAGAGTTCCGCCTTCAGGCGGTGGCGCGCCGCAGGCGCGTATATTGGCGCTTCGCGCCGCCACCGCCTGAAGGCGGAACTCTGAACACCGTAGCACAGTGTTGCAGTTTCGGCCCGTGTGCCAATGTTGTGTGATTCGATTTAGTGGGCGGGGCGGGCGCTGTCCGCGCCCGCCCCAGCTAAAATCCGCGTAAACACGAGGCTTCGCCAAATTGACGCCCCGCCACAGTGCACATACAATCCCCAGCCGTGCGTGGATGAAGTCGTCCCCCGATTCCCAAACCTGCCCAAACCTGAAAGTTGACTGAGGCATTTTATGAGCACCAAAGTCCGAGGCGAAGCGCGTGAAACGATGATGTTGACGGTGGCCCACCTCTCGCCCGCCGCCCAACAAATGGCCAAAGCCGCCCCTGCTCCCGCCAATGGCCCCGCCGTTAGCAAAGACAGCGAGAGCAAAGAGGCCAACGGCAAAGCAGCGAATGGCGCGGCTGTCGCGATAGCTGCGGCGGTTGCACCAGCCGAACGCCGCGGCACGGGCAATCTGGCCGAGAGTCCGCTGCTCAACCGCGAATTGAGTTGGATCGAATTCAACAGCCGCGTGCTCGACGAAGCGCTCGACCCGACGCAGCCATTGCTGGAACGCCTGAAATTCCTGGCGATTTTCTCGACCAACCTCGACGAATTTTTCATGGTGCGCGTCAGCGGCTTGCAGGAACAGAACGAAGCCAACCCGCATCTGACTTCGCCCGATGGGTTGAGCGCGGCGACGCAATTGCGGCTGATCTCAGAACGGCTGCGCCCGTTGCTGGATGTGCAGATGCGCTGTTTGCTGCGGCAGATTTTGCCGGGGCTGGAAAAATACGAGGTGCGCATCGTGCCGCACGATCAATTGAATCGTGACCAGCGCAAGGCGCTGCACGATTATTTTTACGAACGCATCTTCCCGATTTTGACGCCGCTCTCGGTTGATCCCAGCCATCCGTTCCCGTACATCTCGAACATCAGTTTGAACTTGGGCATTCTCGTCGTGCCCGAAACCAATGGCGAAGAGCCGCGTTTCGCGCGCGTCAAAGTGCCGCCCAACGTGCCGCGCCTGATTAAGGTCGAATCTAGCGGGGGCGCCGAACAGCATTACGTCATGCTCGAAGACGTCATCAGCGCCCACATCGAAGCCCTCTTCCCCGGCATGAAAGTGCAGGAATGCCAGCCCTTCCGCATCACGCGCGACGCCGACCTGGAAATCGAAGAGGACGAGGCGGGCGATTTGTTGAAGATGGTCGAACAGCAATTGCGCCAGCGCCGTTTCGGCTTCGGCGTGCGTTTGGAAGTGGCCGCCGGGATGTCGCCCGAAATGGTCAAGTTGTTGCGGCAGGCGCTGGATGTGAGCGAGCAGGATGTTTACACGGCGGACGGCCCGCTCAACATCCCCGACCTGATGACGCTCTGCAAACTCGATCTGCCCGCGCTGAAAGACGAACCGTTTACGCCGGTCACGCCCAAAGCCTTGTCCACGGGCGAAACGATTTTCGACGCGATTCGCCATCAGGACATACTGATGCATACGCCCTATGATTCTTTTGCGCCGGTGCTCGAATTCCTGCGCGCCGCCGCGCGTGATCCCAACGTGCTGGCGATCAAACAGACGCTCTATCGCGTCGGCAAAGATTCGCCCGTCGTCGAAGCCCTGATCGAAGCCGCCGAGAACGGTAAACAGGTCGCCGTGCTGGTCGAATTGAAAGCGCGCTTTGACGAAGAGAACAACGTGCGTTGGGCGCGCCGGTTGGAGCAGGCGGGCGTGCACGTCGTTTACGGCCTGGTCGGCCTAAAGACGCACGCCAAAGTCGCGCTGGTCGTGCGGCAGGAGAAAGACGTGATTCGCCGTTACGTGCATCTGGGCACGGGCAATTACAACCCGGCCACCGCGCGCATTTACACCGATCTGGGTTTGTTGACCGCCAATAAAGATTTCGGCGCGGACGTGACTGATCTGTTTAACTTCCTGACCGGTTATTCGCGGCAGGTGCGCTACCGCAAGCTGTTGGTCGCGCCGGTCAATTTACGGCAGAGCCTGAATGAACTAATCCGCCGCGAAGTCGAGCATCATCAGGCGGGCCGCCCGGCGGGCATTCTCGCCAAGTTCAACAGCATGACCGACACCGGCATGGCCGAAGAGTTATACGGCGCTTCGCGCGCAGGCGTGCCAATTGATTTGCTGATTCGCGGTATTTGTTGTTTGCGCCCCGGCATCGAAGGCCGCAGCGAAACCATCCGCGTCGGCAGCGTCGTGGGCCGCTTCCTCGAACATTCGCGCATTTACCGGTTTTTGAATGGCGGCGACGACGTGATCTATCTGGGCAGCGCCGACCTGATGAACCGCAACCTCGACCGCCGTGTCGAAGTGCTCTTTCCCATCGAAGACGCGCGCCTCAAAGAACGCATCAACCAGGAAATCCTCGCTGCCATGTGGCGCGACAACGTCAAGATGCGCTGGTTGCAACCGGATGGAACATACGCCCGCCCGCGTTTGGCTGATGACAAAGCGTTTTGCGCGCAGGTGAAGCTGTTGGAGCCGGCGTTGTTAGGGTAGTTCTTGTGATCGTGACAGATAGAGCAGGGAGTGTGGGCTTCAGCCTGTGTTCGTGACCTCCAACACAGACTGAGGCCTACACTCCCTGCTCTTTTGCCCACTATAACCTGACCACCTGTCCCGCATTCGCTGACGTATACAACGCTTCCACCACTTCCAACGACAGCCGTCCTTCGCGCCCATCAATCAGCGGCGCACGACCCTCCAGCACCGCCTGAGCCATATCTTCAATCTGCATGCGATGGCCTTCGTTCGAGATGGCCGCCGGATTGGCCGAGCCGTCGGTGAGTTGCGCGTCATTGCTGGGCGCGTCCGCTTCGCCATCAATGGCCCAGACGCTGATGGCATCGCCATCCAGGATGATTGTGCCGCGTTCGCCGCTGAGTTCGACGCGGCGCTTGAAGCCGGGCTTGACCGACGTCGTCGCCTGAATCACGCCGAGCGCGCCGTTTTGAAAGCGCAAGCTCGACACCAACGTGTCTTCGCCTTCGATTTGCGGATAGCGCAGCGCGGCTTTCATAGCGAACACTGTCTCGACCGGCCCCGCCAGCCAACGCAGCAAATCCACCGTGTGAATGGCCTGGTTGATCAGCGCGCCGCCGCCATCCAGCGCCTGTGTTCCGTGCCAGGACTCGGCGTAATACTCCGGCGCGCGATACCATTTCACGATGGCGTCGCAGAGCATCAACTTGCCCAGCCGGTTTTCCGCCAGCGCCTGTTTGATGCGCAACACGGCGGGCAAAAAACGCGATTGAAAGATCACGCCCAACTTGACGCCCGCTTCTTCGCACGCCGCGATCAACGCATCGGCTTTTGCCAAGGTCGTCTCAATCGGTTTTTCGGTCAGCACGTGCTTACCCGCGCGCGCGGCGGCGCTGCCTTCTTCGGCATGATTGCCGCTGGGCGTGCACAGATTGACGACCTGCAAACCAGGGTGCGCCAGAAATTGCGCGTAATCGGTATAAGCCGTCGCGTTAAAGCGCGCGGCGAATTCAGTTGTCTTGGCTGTATTGCGCCCGCACACGGCGACCAGCCGCGCGTTGGGGATGGCCTGGATGGCTTCGGCATGCACCTTGCCGATCATACCGGGGCCGGCGATGCCGAAGCCGATTTCATTGCTCATTGCTGATAATCCTCAGTTCATGGAATTTGTAATTTGAAATTTGAGATTGCACAATCGCCGCGCTCTTTCATCACTCGTCACAGGAGTTCAACCCATGCCGATCAATATCGCAGGCTTTCATCACGCTGGCTTTTTAGTCACCGATGTCGAACGCGCCGCCGCATTTTACGAAAACATTCTGGGATTGGAACCGCTGCCGCGCCCCGATTTGGGCTTTCCCGGCATGTGGTACGACTTACGCAACGGCCATCAGTTGCATTTGATGAGCGTCACCGGCATGCCCGGTCACGCCGATCCGCCGCGCCACGACCGCCACCTCGCGCTCAGCGTGCCGGACGTCAATGCCACCGAAGCGCAGTTGCAAGAACTCGGCATTCACATTGCCTATGGCAGTGGGCGTGCGGGCAACAAACAGTTGTTCATCCGCGACCCGGACGGCAACACGATTGAATTGCGCCCGGCATAGCTGTCCGACAAGCTGCCAGCTTGTCGGAGTCTCGGCTGACGAGCCAATAGGTTTCATCGCGACGCCCCGACAAGCTGGCAGCTTGTCGGACAGGTTCGCTCGCGTTCTTCCTGCACATGCCAACGGCGGCGCATTTCCAAAACCTCATCCGCTAATGCAGCCAGCTTGGGTTTCAACCGTTCACCATCCAACTCGCCCGGATCAGGATACCGTTGCGGCAACACCAGCGGACGTTCCGCGTCGCGTTCAGCGGCGGGCACGCGGGTGAACATTTGATAGATGCGCCACTCGGCCACGCCGACTTCGCGTTTCAACCACTTCAACGTGCGCCCCAACTCCGGCTCGCACTCGCTGATGGCGTTGAGCAGTGCGCTGCACAAAAAGGTCGCGCAAAACAGCGTCTTACCGCTCACGCAGCCTTGCGGCTCGATGATGCGGCAAGTGGGCGGACAACAGCCCGTGCCCTGCGCGTGACAGCGCCCGCAAATCTCGAACACGCCGCTCGCGGCAAAGAAGCGGTCGAGCTTGGCGATCAATTCGTCACGCGTCAGTCCGGCGAGTTCGCTTTCTTGTTCTCGCAACGTCGAGCGTTCTGCACGCGCGCAGGTCACGCAATACCAGCGCAGGCTTTCCTCGCTGGGCACGCCGGGCGTATGAAGCTGCAACTGTTGATAAAGCCGCGCTGGTGCGGTTCCGCATTGTTCGCAAGGTTGATCGGGCATCGGCGCACACCTTAACAATCGCGTTGGGCCGCGCGCAATCCAGCCGCGCAAAAAGAAAGGCGGGGCCACGTCAAGCGTGCCCCGCCTTGTTTGTTGTAAAGAGGGTGTTGTGGCTATTTCTTCTCTAACAGACTGAAGCCATATTCTAGATTAGCGCGCACGCTGACCGGCTGGCCGTCTTTTATGGCTGGGTCGAAGCGAATCTTTTGCGCCGCTGCAACAGCCTGTTCTGTCAGACCGTCCGGTAACCCGCGCACGACGCTGATGTCGGTCAGCTTGCCGTTGCGCCGGAAGATGACGCTCAAGATGACAATGCCTTCGACTTTGTTGTCGCGCGCTTCTTTGGTGTAGCCCGCTTTTTCGCGGTAGGTGATGACGGGGCGCAAGTCGGCGCTGGCTTTATAAACTTCTTCCTCGCCTTGCGCAGCCACTGTCGTTTGGTTGGCCGCCGTTGATTGATCTAGCTGTTGTCGCATTCTGCCAAGTTGCTCTATGAGCGCCTGCGTTTTTGACGCGCCCGCTGAATTTGGGATGTGCCCGGCGCCCGCCACCCAAAACGAACCATCTTCATATTCCACAATGGTTATGCGGGCAGTGAAATCTGTAGGGTTGAACGGCCCTGGGTTGAGCCGGTAATAGAGGGTGCGTTCGTTGCCTACTTCGATCATAGCCGTCGGTGGAATGGGTTTCTTGAACTCAGTTGTCAGACGCACTGCCCTAATGCGTGGATGAGTGAACTCGCATTCAACGCTCTTGATGGCTAGGGACGCTTGATTGGTCAACGTCAATAGAAACTGCGAAATTAAGGTAGCTTGGTTGTCGCCCTGTTCCGCAGTGACAAAGGGTTGATAACTTTCTTCCAGCATTGTTTTCACGACGGCCTTATGAATCAGCAGTGGAGGAGCGCTGGCCGAATCAATACGAATCGGAAATTCCGGCGCTTGCGCAATGGCGTCCCAATGATTGAGTCTGTCCGCCGGTTTGACATCTTGCGGCTCGGCCACAAGCGAGCGCACAGCTTTGTTTCCATTTACACCGCCCGCGATGCCATTTGCTACTCCGCCTTTCACGTTAATAGCAATACCTTGCTTGATACCGTCGGCGACGCCATCTGCCACACCGCCTTTGATGCCGTCTTGCGGTCCGCCATCCTCGATCACATTGCCAGACACGGTCGGCGGCTTGTCTTGCGCCAATGCCTGATTGCGCAGCGGCAATGCAATGACGCAGGAAAACACCAGCAGCGCCGCGACGGTGAACCCGATCAAAAAACGTTGCGGCCACGCCAGCCGCGTCGGAAATTCGTTTTGTAACATCGCTTCGATTCTCCTTTTCAGATTTGAACCGCCCACGCGCGAAACGCCCGCCATATTTGTGGACGGCCAGCCCAGGCCGAATTGCGCGACTTTCCACAGGCTGGCGGCGTAAATCTGTGGCGCGCCTTGCCAGCGCAAGACTGCTTCGTCGCAAACCCATTCGCGCTCGGCTAACAAACGCCGATCCAGCCACCAGACCAGCGGATGAAACCAGCACAGGCAACATACCCACATCTGCACCGTCGCCAGCAAATTGTCCCGATGCCGAATATGCAACAGTTCGTGCAACAACACGGCTTCGAGTTCGGCGTCGCTCAAACGTTCGGCCATGCCTTCCGGCCATGCGATCACTGGCTGCCAAATACGCCAGACACCCGGCTCGGTTAGGCGCGGGGCGGGCAACAAAACAACATTGTGCTGGTAAGACAGGCGTGCGCGCAGCCGTTGCAGGCATTCGAACTCGCGTCCGGTGTTGAGGGGCTGGCTGTTGCGTAAAGCCTGCGCGAAACGTCTGCGCCGGGATAGCCAGCCGGTCAGCAACAGTCCCGCGCCCAGCAACCAAACGCCCGTGAGCAGGCAATAAAACTCGTTATGCGAGGCCAGAGCCGCCCCCTTGCCCAGCTCAAGCGTGGCGAAAGGCGCGGCGAATTCGCCCAGCGGCTGCGCGTTCTCAAAGACGAGCGCAAAGCTGGCCGAAGGCAACTCTGCTGCGGGCAACAGTCGTGTGAGCCAGCCAATGCCGCCTTGCGCCAGCCAAAGCAGCAGCGCCGAGGGCAGCAGCAATTTGGCAAGAACGAGCAGCCAGGCAACGTAACGCACCCGCGCGGGCGCGCGCTTGAGCAAAGTCATGACAAGCCCCGCGAACAAGGCGATGAGCGTCGTTTGCCAAAGATGGTTGGCGAAGGCGGGCCAAAACCATTGCGCCCACGCGGCGAGCCCTTGATGCCAAAAAAGATGAGAAAACATCGGCGCGCTCCTTTGCGAAAGGGTTAATTGCGGCGTGCGGGTGTGCGTTTGCGCGGTTTCGGCGTTTCAGCGGGCGTGGCTGTTGGCGCCGGTTCCGCCAGCATGGTTTCCAGTGCGCGCACGTCTTCCAGGCTGAGCTTGCCGGCTTCGGCCAGATGCGCCATCAGCGGGCGCGCCGAACCGCCGAAGAGCATCAGCAGTTCGTCAATCAGGCGGCGATGCGCGGCCTGGCGCGTAAGCGTGGGTTCGAAGATATGTGCGTTGCCAATCTGTTTGACCTGGCGCACCGCGCCTTTTTGCTCCAAGCGGCGGATGATGGTTTGGACGGTCGTGTAAGCGGGACGCTGCTTTTCCGGCAGCGCCTCGTGGATTTCGCGGATGGCGGCGCGCTGTAAATCCCAGAGCGCATCCATGATTTCCAGCTCGAATTTCGTTAATTTGATTTCCGGTTTGTGCGGCATGGTTAGCTACCTCTGTCGTTGTTCCTACTACAAAGTGAGCTGACTCTACGACAGTTGTAGTTGAGCGTCAAGCGGGGCAAGCAAAAATTCATGCCACCATGCGGGCCGGAGGTGTTTATGCAAATCGAAGTGCCGTGGGATGCGGCGGAACGCGCCAAGGCTGAAGTGACACTCTTTGTCGTGTTGCTGTTGAGTTACATCTGGGGTTGGCAAGGCGCGTTTCGCGGCGCGTTGTGGGTCGTGATCGGCGCGGGCGTCTTGTTCATCATCGCAGCGAATGTGCGGCGCGGTTACGACGCGCATGCTCTGGGTTTGCGGCTGGACAATTTGCCGCGCTCCTTGCT
Source organism: Acidobacteriota bacterium (assembly GCA_016196035.1). Classification (NCBI taxonomy): domain Bacteria; kingdom Pseudomonadati; phylum Acidobacteriota; species Acidobacteriota bacterium. The sequence goes on from JACPYM010000066.1 coordinate 72,781, forward strand.
GGAAGTTGGCCTGGCGACATTGCTGGTGAGCGGCTTGGTGGCAGGTAGCGGCTGGCTGCTCGGTACGCTTTGGCCGCTGGAACGGCTGGCGGCGCGGGCGCTGTGGTGGCGTTTTTTCTGGGCCTTCGTGCAGCAATACGCTTTGCAGGCGTTTGTGTTTGTGCGAATGCGCGAGGTGTATACCAGGGATCATCACGCGGCACTGACGGCGGCGGGTGTCTTCGCGTTTCTGCATGTGCCGAATCCCTTGCTGACGGCCTGCACCTTTCTCAGCGGCTATTTGTGGTGCCGATTGTTTGCGCGCTGTCCCAATCTCTTCACGCTGGCGTTGTCGCATACTATACTCGCGCTCGTGACGTCGCACAGTTTCCCGCGCGCCTGGATGCACGGTATGAAAGTCGGGCCGGGGTACTTCAACTTCTGACACTAAATCGAAGCACGCAACCTTGGGACAGTACCGCGCGCGTCAGCAAGCGGCACTTGGCGCGAGTGGCCGCTTGCTGACGCGCGCGGTACTGTCCCAAGTACCAATCCTGTGTGCTTTGATTTGGCTTTCCCACACAATCAAATCACAACGGTGCTGCGCGCGCGCGCGGCGCTCGCCACAGGAGGAATGGAATGGCACAGCGCAATCTGAAAGTTTATGACGCCATCGTCGTCGGTTCCGGCGCGACGGGCGGTTGGGCCGCCAAGGTGCTGGCGGAAAAAGGCCTGACCGTGCTCGTGCTCGAAGCCGGACGCCAGCTTGATCCGGCCAAGGATTTCCGCGAACACACCGAACCGTTTGAATTGAAATATCGCGGCTTGGTCGGTGGCGAAAAATATGCGCCGCGCCAGCCGATTCAATCGAAATGCTATGCGGCCAATGAATACGGGCATCATCTGTTCGTGGATGACATTGATAACCCCTACACGACGCCGGATGACAAGCCGTTCTGGTGGATTCGCGGGCGGCAGGTCGGCGGGCGTTCGCTCACCTGGGGGCGGCAGTCGTACCGGCTGAGCGATTTCGATTTCAAGGCTGCCAGCCGCGATGGCTATGGCGAAGACTGGCCGTTCAGCTATGCCGAGCTAGAGCCGTATTACAAACAGGTCGAACGCTTCGTCGGCATTAGCGGCTCGTATGAAAACCTGCCGCAGTTGCCGGATTCGGAATTCCAACCGGCGATGGCGATGACGTGTGGCGAGCGGCTGTTGAAGAAAGGCATCGAGAGCAAGTGGAAGGATCGCAAGCTGATCATCGGGCGCGCGGCGATTTTGACCAAGTCGTTGCCGGGCCGTCCGGCTTGTCACTATTGCGGCCATTGCGACCGTGGTTGCGAGACCAATTCGTATTACAGCAGCCCCGGTTCGACCTTACCCGCCGCAGCCAAGACCGGGCGGATGACGCTGCGGCCCAATTCGGTCGTGCGCGAAATCCTGGTGGACGCCAAGACGGGCAAGGCCAGGGGCGTGCGCGTGATTGATCAAAACACGAAGCAGGATTACGAGTATTTGGGCAAGACGGTGGTGCTGTGCGCCTCGACGCTCGAATCCACGCGCATCCTGATGCTGTCGAAATCGCGCCAGCACCCTGAAGGCCTTGGCGCTGCGTCGGGCGCGTTGGGGCATTACCTGATGGATCACATGTATCAGATCAGCGCGGGCGGCATTGTGCCGATGCTCAAAGGACAGGCCTATGACTATTCGGACGGGCGCGCCAATGGCGTCTATGTGCCGCGCTTCCGCAACATCAACGACAAGCAAAAAGATTTCATTCGCGGTTACGGCATGCAGGGCGGCGCGAAGATGGGCTACACCTTCAGCCACGGCAAACGGACGCCGGGCTTCGGTTCCGAGTTGAAGAAACTCATTCGCGAAGCGCCGAATGAAATCTCTTGGGGCTTGGGCGCTTGGTGCGAGATGTTGCCGCGCCACGACAATCGCGTGACGCTCAACGCCGCCAAACCGGATGCGTATGGCATTCCCACGCTGCACATCGAATGCACGCACGGCGACAACGAACGCGCGCTGGCCAAAGACGCGCTCGTTACGATGCAGGAAATGGGCGCAGCCGCCGGTTTCACGATTACCTTTGCCAGCAACAACCCCGCGCCCCCAGGTTTCTGCATTCACGAAGTCGGCACCGCGCGCATGGGCGCTGATCCGAAAAAGTCTGTGCTGAACAAATACAATCAGGTTTGGGAAATGCCGAACGTGTTCGTGACCGATGGCGCGTGTTTCGTGTCGCAAGGCTGCCAGAATCCGACGTTGACGATGATGGCGATTACGGCGCGGGCGTGCGATTACTTGGCGGGGGAATACAAACGCGGCAAGCTGTAAGTAATACGCTAGATGTCTGGCCACAGAGGCACGGAGTCACAGAGGAAAGGCCTGAACTACCGGAAACCATCCATCTTTCTCTGTGACTCCGTGCCTCTGTGGCAGAGGTTCTGGCTTTTGCGTAAGCTCCACTCTGGTTATGTACTGAGCCGCACGTCGTGCGAGGCGTGTGGCTCAAACTTTTTCTTCCTGTAAATAATTCGGGGGCCGGGCCATGGAAAAGCAAACGAGACAGTACCGCGCGCGTGCGCAAGCGGCGGCTGGAATGTTGCTCTCTTGCGCCAAACCTGTGGTACCGCTTGCGCCCGTGCGCGGTACTGTCCCCGTGCGCCGCGCTTGGTCTGAGTTGCCCTGGCACGCCATCAGGTAAGGGCGGCAACAGCCCCGAAGGATTTACGGAAAGAACTTTTTTGGGCAACTTCCGAAATAATTTCAAGCTCAGGTATTTTCTGCTTCTACCCGCCACACTCACCAATTGACTAACGCAGCTTCTCACTCTCCTGACAATTACGCTGCGTTATTCCCCGAAACAACCTGTCTGTTCGCTTTCACACAGGCGAGTAAGACCAAGCTTGCTAACTCAATTTATCACCGCACGCCCAGGCAGCGCCGGGTGTTAGGCATTCGTGTGCGCTTTTCTGCCCCGAAAGCACATCGCTCAAAACCACTTTAAGAGTAACCACGCAAGGAGAATCAATAATGAATTCGCAGCTACGAAAATCCGCTTGGGGGCAGTCGCCCGTTTTGACGTTCGCATTGGCTTGTCTGGTCTGTTTGGTTGGCGCCGCCAATGTTGTGCAAGCCCAGACCGCTACCATTTCCGGCAATCTGTTCAGTTTCGATGTGGTCAATGAAACCGGGCAAGTCGCGCACGGCTTCGAGATTCAACTTGAAGGCGCGGCCCAAAACGATCTGTATTACACCGGTTTCGGCCAACGTTATGGCGCGGGGAGCGTGTCAGCGTATACCGGCGGGGTCAACATTCGCTGGGCCAGTCCGTATGTCGGGGGCGCATACACCAAGACGACGCCGATGCACACGCCGGGCGCGCCGTACAACTGGAATGATTGTTATATCGGCGGCAGCACTTACGCCACCGCCGGTTGCGAAGCGTTGGGGCAAGGCTTGCGCACGACCGCGAATATCGTGCGCGCGACGGGGTACTGGCTGATTGACGACGCGGCAAGTCCGGGCAATTTGATTCGCGCCACACCGAACGTCGCCATTCCTTTCCCGACCTGGAGCATTGCGCCGGTGGTGGTCGTCAGTGCGCCGCCCGTCGTCGTGGCCGAAGTCGAAGCGCCGGAACCGCCCGAAACGCCTGAGAAATATGGCGACGCGCAATGGATCAAGATTTTCAAAACCCAACTCTCGCGCGAAGTGACGGCGGAGGATTTGACCAGCTTCAATCCCATCGTGCCGACGACCGCCGCCCAAATCGAAGTCGCGTGGGACATTTTGCAAGCCTCGCCGGTCAGCGGCGGCAATGGCAATCAGACGCGCAACCGCCGCCAAAATCAGGGCGGCATTGATGCTGACACGCGCGCGGTGATTCGCCGCTACGAGATGTACAAATACACCGGCAGTTACGACCCGATCACACACAAAATCGCGTGCGCTGATTTGACCTGTACGGCGCCTTCGACGGGCGAATTGGGCGATTTGATCTCGGCCCAAAATTCCGCGACGAATATCGTTCCTGATGTGTTGATTGTCAGCCGCAGCGGCGCGGGCGCCGTCAACTCGGCGGATGGCAAGCTCAAATGCGGCAATACCTGCGCGGAATTCGCGGTCAAGAACACCGCGCTGGGGTTGAGCGAAAATCCGGGCGGGCTGGTCTTCACCGGTTGGGCGGGCGCTTGCACAGGCACACAAGTCAATTGCACTGTCGCGGTGAACGGGGTGACGCTCGTGGGCGCGAACTTCCTGCCGCAATTCACGCTGTCAGTCGGGCGCAGCAATTCAGGCACCATCACTGCCACCCCGAACGGCAATGACCGCGCGTTGAATTGCGGCGGCAACTGCTCGGCGAAATTCACCAGCGGCACGACAGTCACGCTGACCGCCACGCCGCCCGCCGGCAAGAGCTTCGTCAACTGGTCGGGCAGCGGCGCGGGCGCGTGCAACCTGAGCACCGCGACAACCTGCACACTGACGATCACCAACAATCTTTCGGTGCAAGCGAATTTCAGCAAGTAAGCGCGGGGCCGAATCAGCAAAGCAAAAGAGGGGCGCAACGGCCTGGCAGTTGCGCCCCTCTTTTGCTTGCCATTGCTTGAACGCCACAGCTACAGGCGTTCGCAGCATTCAAATAAAACTTCAATCTCATGTATTTTACAGGCGGTGCGGCCACACTCACTAAATGATTAAGTGCGGTTCTCTCCTATCCTGGCAATACGCCTGCGCTTACTTGATGACCTGTCTCTTCGCCGTCACGCAGGCGATCACGACCTAGTTCACGCATTCAATTCGCCGCCGCGCGTCCGCCCAAACGCGGATGTTAGGTATTCGTGTGCGCTTTTTACTGCCCCGTGAGCGTGCGTTCCCAATCCCTGACGGAATTACCAAGTTGAGAGGAATTATGAACAGGCTAAAAACCCTAACGCTCGCCAGCACACTGATCCTTTGCGCGGGCTTAGTTTGGATTACGCAAACGCATGCCAGCGCCAACAGCTTTTCCAGGCTCGTGGCATTGTTGGTCAACTGGACGGCGGGGCCGAGTTTGCCTGCCGCGCGTAGCGGCGCCGCGTCAGTCCTTTTGCCGGACGGTCGCATTGTGACGGTGGGCGGTACGGCGGCGAATCCGTTGTCCGTTGTTGCGTTGACGCCTGGCGCGGCAGCTTGGGCAGCGGCTCCAGCCCTGCAAAATGCGCGGTTCGCGCCCGGGGCGGCGGCGGACGCGGCGGGGCGCATCACCATCATCGGCGGACGCGGCAGCAATAACCGCGCGATGAAAGAAGTCATCAGCTACGATCCCAACACGGGCAATTCGCAAGGGCTGCGCAGCCTGACGGCGGCGCGCTATCAGTTTGCTTATACGACCGCCTCGCTGGGCACTTACGCCATTGGCGGACGCGACGACGCAGGGCCGCTGGCTTCGGTTGAACGGCTGGGCGCGGATGGCCGCTGGGTCACGCTCGCGCCGTTGCCAGAGGCGCGTTACGGCTTCGCCGCTGCCTCGGATGGCGGCGATCACGTCTACACCTTTGGCGGTATCACGGCGGCGGCGACGGCGACGGCGACGGTCAATCGTTACACGGTCAGCACCAATACCTGGGACACGGTCTCGCCTATGCTGGCGGCGACGCAAAACAGCGCGGCGGTGCTGGGTGCGAACGGGTTTATTTATGTTGTGGGCGGCTCCAATGGCGCTACGGCCCAAGCGACCGTGCAGATTTACAACCTCGCCACCGACACCTGGACGTTTGGCCCGGCCTTGCCCGCGCCGGTCAGTTCCGCGAACGTCGTTATAAACGTGCCCAATCAGTTCGGGCAGTTGGTGGTCATCGGCGGCGTGGATGCGGCGAATAACAACACCGCAGCGGTTTCGCTGAGTCCGCAAGTGGATGCGCCGCCAGCCTCGATCTTCTTTAATGGCAGCACGCTTGCCACGGCTGGCGTGGCTTATAGCGCTTCTGTTTTCACCACTGGTGGCAATCCCTTGCCCAACTACTTATTGGTTAGCGCGCCGGTGGGCATGACGATTGACGGGAATACCAGTGCGATTTCGTGGACGCCCGCGCTGGACCAGATCGGTACGCAAACTGGCACGGTGCGCGCTTTCAACACGTCGGGCAGCCTGGATCAAAGCTTCACGATTAACGTTGCGCCACCCGCTCCGACGGGCTTGACTATCTCGAACATCACGGCCAACAGCGCCACGGTGAGTTGGAACCCGTTGCCAGCGGAGATCGGTGTGACGAGCTACACCTTGGTGGAACGTTTTTGCAGCGGCCGTGGCGGTTGTAGTTTCCCTCCGGTCACTGGCCCGCTGAGTGACACGACCGTCACCATCTCTGGCCTGGTTGCTGGCGGCGGTCATACCTATGCCGTGCGGGCGACGGTCAACGGAGTCACGTCGGGCCTGTCCGCGACCGCCTCGTTTGTGACTTTGCAACCCGCGCCGCCGACCAATGTCGTGGTCGCCGGGCTGACGCAAAACACCATCACCTTGGCGTGGACGCCGCCAGCAAACAGCGCCGTGCCGGTGGTGGGTTATCGCATCTTCGAATTCATCGCTGGGGTTGGACAGATCGTGACGCTCGATAACATCACGGGCACCTCTGGCACGGTGGGGGGCTTTTTGACGAATTCGACGCACCTGCTTTATGTGGCTTCCTTCGATGCCAACGGGAATCAGTCGCAGATCACGGGGCCGTTTTCCGTCACGACCTTGTCGCCGCCCGTGGTCTTCCATAACCCGGCGTTTCCGAAACCGGTCGGCGGCGGCTTTTACGCCGAATCCGTGGCGGCAGTGCTGGACGGCCAGTTGACGCTGGTTTCGGCAGAGGCGCATTCGACCGCGCCCGTGAATTTTGTCATCGGCGGTTCTGGGTTGCCCGCGCCGACCTTCTCGCTCGTGGGAGCGCCCGCCGGGATGGCGATTGATGCTGTGACCGGTGTCGTGACGTGGAATCCGGTGGCGGGCGTAACGCCCGGCACGTATACCGCCACGGCGCGCGGCACGAATAGCGAAGGCTTCAGCGATTTGACCTTTAGTTACACGGTCTATCCGTCCGGGTCGGATGTGTTGTCACCGGTGGCCGTGCAAAACTTCGCCGCGACAGTGACGAACATCACGCGCACGAGTGCGACCATCACGTGGCCCGCCACGACCGACAATGTCGGCGTCACCGGGTATCGCGTCTATCTGGTCACGCCCATCATTGTTTGCCCGCGCACCGGCTGTCCGCCGCTGCCGGTGGTAGCGCCCGTCGCCACGGTCAATGGTGTGACCACCAGCGTCAACTTGACCACCCTGCTCCGCAACACCGGCTATAGTTTCTGGATCGAAGCGTTCGATGCGGCGGGCAACACCTCGGCGATCCTGCCGGGCATACAGCGCAGCTTTACGACGTTAAACTAACCAACACCGACACAAGCCTTGGCGGGGCGGAGCAGGCAGCGCATTCGGCGTAATCCGAAGCGTTGCTTGCTCCGCCCCATTGTTTTGGCGCTGGCCTCAGCCGCGCGCGCCAATTGCCGTGCCTGCGATCTCGTGTACAATGCCGCCCGTCGCCAACGTACAGACAAGCGACACGCAAATAACCTCGCTCCGCAGAGCCTTAACCGTCCACTCGTAGTACCGCATGAAAACCTATTCCCTGATTCTCGTTTTGGTCCTCGTCGCCGGCTGTGCACTGGTGAAAAGCTACGCCGTACTGGCGCGTCAGCCCGCCGCCAACGAAACTGTCGTGCGCAAGTTCGAGGCCGCCTTTAACAAACACGATGTCGTCGCGCTGGCCGCGCTGGTCACCGACGACGCGCAATGGCTCAGCATAGACGGCGACAAACTCAGCGTCGAAACCGGCGGCAAGGCGGCGCTCGAAACCTGGCTGACCGGCTATTTCAAAAGCTGCCCGTCCTGCCACTCGGAATTTGAAGCGGTCATGGCCGCAGACCGTTTCGTGACCGTACACGAGAGAGCCATGTGGGAAAGCAAAAGTGGGCCGAAAGCGCAGCGCCGCCTCAGCGTCTATGAACTGCGCGACGGGCTGATTCGGCGGGTTTGGTATTACCCGGCAGAGAAATGACCTTGCCGGTGCAGTACAGGGAGCGTGAGCGACCTGAGCCTTGGCAATGGAAGCATTGAGGGAGCGCCAAGCTGCCTGCTTTCAAGGCTCAGGTCGCGCACGCTCCCCGTACTGTATCATCTGCTTCGCCCACAAAATCACTGCATCCAAGGAAACAGCCTTGACCGACACGCGCCAAACATTGACCGCCGACTTCATCCAACGCTGGGCCGCTTCCGGCGCAGCCGAGCGCGCCAATTACCAACTCTTTCTCGCCGAACTGTGCGACGTACTCGAAGTCCCGCGCCCGCAACCCACGCAACCCGATGACGCGCGCAATGCTTACGTTTTCGAGCGTGCCATCAGCTTTCAGAATCCTGACGGCACGACTTCGCCGGGGCGGATTGATTTGTATAAGCGCGGCTGCTTCGTGCTGGAAGCCAAGCAGGGAAGTGAAAACGCGAGAGTGCAAACTCACTCTTTGACGATGCGCCGAAACCAACGCGCAAAGGTACGGCAGTGCGCGGCACGACAGGTTGGGACGTCGCCATGCTCAAGGCGCGCGGCCAAGCCGAGCAATACGCCAAAGCCCTGCCGACGAGCGAAGGCTGGCCTGTCTTTCTCGTCGTCGTGGACATCGGGCATTCGTTTGAGTTGCTGGCCGATTTCACGCGGGCGGGCAAGACGTATTTGCCGTTCCCCGATGCCGCTTCGTATCGCCTCAAGCTGGCTGATCTTGCCAAAGAGGAAATCCGCGCGCGGTTGCGCGCGGTCTGGACTGATCCGCTGGCGCTCGACCCGGCACGGCGCAGCGCCCGTATTACGCGTGAAGTCGCCACCAAATTGGCCGCGCTCGCTAAATCGTTTGAAGAGTCGGGCCAAGCGCCCGAAGTCGTTTCTGCTTTCCTGATGCGCTGCCTGTTTACGATGTTTGCCGAAGATGTGCAGCTTATCCCTTCCAACAAGTTCACCGAATTGCTCGAAAGCCGCCGCGACAAGTTGCACACCTTTCAACCGATGCTCGAAGCGTTGTGGGCGACGATGAATACGGGCGGCTTTTCAACGATTCTCGAAGAGCATGTGTTGCGCTTTAACGGCGGCTTGTTTGAGAGCAGCGGGGCCTTGCCCGTCAAGCGCGCCCAACTCGAATTGCTGATCGAAGCCAGCCGCAGCGATTGGCGCGAGGTCGAACCGGCGATTTTCGGCACGCTGCTCGAACGCGCGCTTGATCCGGTCGAACGCCACAAGCTGGGCGCGCATTACACGCCGCGCGCCTATGTCGAACGCCTCGTGCTGCCCACCGTCATCGAACCGTTGCGCGAACAATGGAAAGACGTGCAAACCGCCGCCGTGACGCTGGCGCAGGAAGGAAAGCTGGAAGCCGCCGCCGCGCTGGTCAAAGACTTTCACCGCGCGTTGTGCGAAGTGCGCGTGCTCGATCCGGCTTGTGGCAGCGGCAATTTTCTTTACGTCACGCTCGAACACCTGAAACGGCTGGAAGGCGAAGTCATCAACGCGCTCAACGATTTTGACGCGCGCCAGGCCGCCTTTGAGATCGAAGGTTTTACCGTAGACCCGCATCAATTGCTCGGCCTCGAACTCAATCCGCGCGCGGCGGCGATTGCCGATCTGGTGTTGTGGATCGGCTATTTGCAATGGCATTTCCGCACGCGCGGCGACGCCCGCCCCAGCGAACCCGTCTTGCGCAAGTTCCGCAACATCGAATGCCGCGACGCCGTGCTCGCTTATGACCGCCGCGAAATCGTCACCGACGAAGACGGCCAACCCGTCACGCGCTGGGACGGGCGCACGCTCAAAACCCATCCCGTCACCGGCGAAGCCGTGCCCGACGACACCGCCCGCGTGCCGCTTTACGCTTACGTCAACGCCCGCAAAGCTGAATGGCCTGCGGCGGATTATGTGGTCGGCAATCCGCCGTTCATCGGCAACAAGCGGATGCGTATCACGCTTGGGGATGGTTATGTTGAGACGCTAAGAACGATTCAGACTGACGTTCCTGACAATGTTGATTATGTGATGTATTGGTGGAATCACGCGGCTGAACTCGTTTGCCAAGGCAAATTGCGGCAATTTGGTTTTGTATCAACAAACAGCATCACCCAGCCTTTCAACCGGCGCATACTCCAACGCCACCTTGATAACAAAGATGGGGTATCACTGACTTTTGCAATTCCTGACCATCCTTGGGTGGATACGGAAGATGGCGCAGCGGTAAGAATCTCAATGACATTGGGCAAACAAGGCCATCATTGGGGGGCTTTAGCAAAGGTGATCGCCGAGGAAGTTAGCGATGGTGATGGAACTAAAGTTACACTTTCAGCCGCTCAAGGAAAGATAAATTCGAACCTAAGTATTGGTGCTGATGTAGCAAGCGCAACCCGCCTTACTTCAAACATCGGCCTCTCATTTATGGGCGTGACTTTAGTTGGCGATGGCTTTCGTCTTACATCCGATGAGATACAGCAACTTGGTTATCAACTTGAAAAGCTGCCGCCTGTAATCAAGCCCTACGTTAGTGGTCGTGAAATTGCTCAACAGCGATTGATGCGTTACGTGATAGATCTTTTTTCGCTCTCACGCGATGGCGTGTTGCAAAACTATCCGCCGCTTTATCAATGGCTGTTGGATAGAGTTAAACCATTCAGAGACCAAAACAAAAGACAGTCTTACAAAGATCGTTGGTGGATTTTTGGAGAGCCACGATCAGCGATGCGAGAGGCGTTGAAATCACTCGACCGCTATATCGCAACGCTCGAAACATCAAAGCATCGTTTTTTTGTTTTCCTAAGTTCCGACGTTGTTCCTGATCACTCGCTATTTGTTGTCGCTTTGAATGATGCCTACACTTTGGGAGTTTTGAGTTCAAAGGTGCATCTGACCTGGGCATTGGCTGCTGGCTCAACATTGGAAGACAGACCACGCTGGCGCAATGTTACGTGCTTTGAACCCTTCCCATTCCCAGACTGCACCGCCGTCCAACAAGCCCGCATTCGCGCCTTGGGCGAGCAATTGGACGCGCACCGCAAACGGCAGCAAGCCTTGCATCCCGACCTGACGCTGACCGAGATGTATAACGTGCTGGAAAAAGAGCGGGGCTTACAGGTTGGACAAGCTGCTAGCTTGTCCACTGGTCTCGGCCAGTCGCCCACACCGCCAAGGCCTGGACAAGCTGGCAGCTTGTCCAACGCGCCGCCGCCGCTGACCGACAAAGAACGCGCAACGCACGAACGTGGCCTCATCGCCGTGCTGCGCCAATTGCACGACGAACTGGATGCGGCGGTCGCGGCGGCTTACGGCTGGCCTGCCGATTTGCCTGATGAAGAAATCCTCGCCCGTCTTGTCGCCCTCAACAATATCCGCGCCCGCGAAGAGCAAGCCGGTCACGTCCGCTGGCTGCGGCCCGAATACCAAAAACCGGCGGGCGTCCAAACCGCGCTCGACACGGGCGAAACGGATTTCGACACGCCGGTCGTCGCGGTCAAAACCGCCAAACTCCCCTGGCCCAAAAACCTGCCCGAACAAGCCGCCGCCTTGCGCGCCGCGCTCGCCGCCCAAACCGGCGTCGTCAACGCCGACGAATTGGCCAAAGCGTTCAAGGGCGCCCGCGCCGCGACAATTGCGAATTTGCTGCAAACGCTCGTTTCGTTGGGACTGGCGCGTGAAGTAGAGGCAGGGAAGTTTGCGGCGTGATTGAGCCCCAACGGGGCGAGATCTAGCAGCCCAGGGCAACGCCCTGGGCGTAATGGCAATGTTACAAAGCCCTGAAAGGGCGAAATAATCTCCAGGTTGGGTTGCTCCCTACGGTTATTCCGCCCTTTCAGGGCTTGTTTTCTACTGCTGCGCTGTTACCCAGGGCGATGCCCTGGGCTTTCATATTGTGCCCCGTTGGGGCGGGTATTGGCTTCCAAAATAGCGAAAAGGGCAAAGCCCAATATCTGGCTTTGCCCTTTTCCATTTGCTGCCGGTTTGTCTGGTGTCGGTTACTTCCCAATCGTCAACGGCATTTGCACCAGATACGGGCTGCCGCGTTTGACGGCAATGGTGAAGACGGTTTGCGGCAGCGGGTCAGCTTGGTTGAGTTCTTTGCTATTGCCGGTCAGCGCGTTTTGTTCGCTGCGGGTGCGGGCGCGGCCACGACCGGTATCGAGTTCGGCTTTGCTGAGCACATTGTTCTGCCCCCATTTGTTTTCCCACTCTGTCACGAGCGCGGCGGGCAGGCGGATGAGGCCGTCAGCGCCGGGTTCGGGAATGTTCTCGAGCGGGCGCGGACTCACCAGAAAACTCAGCACCTCGCCCGCCAGCGTCTTGTTTTCCAGATCGGACATCAGCTTGACCTCGAATACATAATCCTTGCTGTCCGGCAATTCGATGATGCGTCCGGCCTTGACCAGATGTTCGGCGCTCCTGGGGTTGGAGGGGAAAATCAGGATCGGATCGCCGACGGTTTTATCGGTGTATTTCTCGCGGTCAATGACATAGAGATAACCGTCTTGCGGCACTTCGACACTGAGGCGCAGCAATTGCCCGACCTTGAGCGGCGTATTGGCTTCGATGCGTTCCGGCACCATCTCTTCGGTGCGCTCGCTGTTGCCGATTTTTTTCTTCACCAGCACGCGCGCGATCTCATCTTTATTTTCCTGTGCGGACTTTTTCGGTTGATTGGAACGGCTTTCGGATGGTTGCGCCGCCTGTTTGATTTCGCTGGGCGAACGCAGCAGCCAGAGCGTGACGCCCAGCCCGGTTGATTCCGTGTCGGGTTTGGTAATGGTGCTGGGGGGCCGCGAAATGTTGGCCGGTTTATAGGTGCCTTGCCGCGGTTTGGCGCCCGTTGGCGCGGCGGGCCGGAATTCGGGCGGCCAGAAGCGGCGCGAATTCTCTTCTTCCTGAGGTTGCTGTTTTGGCTGGGATTGCCGTTTTGGTTGGGCCAGCGCGGCGAAACCGCCGGCCAGCAAAGTCGCACTGATGAACAGGCCCACGCCGAATTTCTTGGTCTGAATTGTTGGCAACATCGTTTCTCCTATTTTGCGCTCCGCTCGGAATTGCCTCGCGTGAAGCGGCGCTTCGATTCGTTTTTCCCGTCGCGGGTTGGTACCGCCCTCTCTTAAAACTGCGGCCTGATTATACGCGGCAGGTCGCGGTGCGCTGTTATCTTTGTCACAGCAGCGAATCAACGCCATTCGCCTTGGAGCGTAAAGGCTGCCCAGTAATATGGCGACTGCCGCTGTTTTTGCCGCCAGAGAGTGAGTTGCGCCGCGCGCAAGGCCGCTGCCGGTCGCAGCCCTTGGGTGAGCATGCCTTGATAAAACGCTTTCATCAATTCAGCCGTGGCTTGGTCGCTGACGCTCCACAGGCTGGCGACCACGCGCGGCGCGCCGGCATACATCAGGCCGCGCGTTAAACCGGTCAGGCCTTCGCCGCGTATCTCTTTGCCCAATCCGGTTTGGCAAGCGCTCAGGACGACCAGTTCCGTCGCATCCAGTTTCAAGTTGTACAAATCCGGCGCGAGCAGATAGCCATTCTGCGGCGCGCCCTGTTCGTTGATCAGGGAGAGCACCAGACCGGATAGCTCCGGGTTCAGGCTGTTCAAAAAACCGTGCGTCGCCAAGTGAATCAGGCGCGTTTGCCCGAGGGCCGGGCCGGTGATGGCGGCACGGTTGGCCTTGAAATCGAAGCTGGTTTGACGTTGCTCAGCCGGGACCAGCGCGAGAATGGCCTCGGCCTCCTGGCGCGTATAAGGCAAACGCGGGATGCTGAATCCGGCGTTCTCTCCGCCCGTTTCTTTCACCACTTTTTTCAACAACAGGGCGCGCACCGCGCTTTCACCGGCGGCAACAACCGGCGCGTCGGCTTTGTTTTGTTCTGGCTTAGCGAGCTTGAGGTTAAGGGTTTGGACACGCTCGTCCTGAGCTTCAAACACAGGGTCGGCCAGCACCAGCAATTGTTGCAGGGCCGGTTGGCGGTCTTTGGTTTCGGCACGCAAGACGGCGAGCGTGGAGGCCGAGGGCAGCGTGACGATTTCGTGTTTGACGAGCAGCGGCGCAGCGGCAGCGAAGTTGAGTGCCGCAAAGGGCACGTATTGCAGCGCGCCATCCGCCACAATCAGCAAACGTTTTGCGCCGAGTTGCGCGGCGACCGGGGCGAGAATCAACTTGCTCAAGGCCGCGCCAGCCTTGTGTATTTCGCGTTCCGCCGCCGCGAGGCGCGCTTGCCGCTGCTCCGGGTTCTCGCCTGTGGACGCTTGATTGCGCGCCGTCAGGCTGCGATAGAAACGGCGGGCGGCTTCCTCAAGCGTGCCGCGTTTGGGCAGCGTGTAACTGTGCAGCGTTGTCTTGCTCAGCGCCCACACATAGCTGCGCTCTTCGCCCAGCGCGTATTCCAGCAACAGCGTGTCAGGCGTGAGCAGTTGCCGTTGGATTTCCTGGGTCTTCAGCGGTTGCGGTTGGGTGAGCGCGGCATAGCGCGGGCTGCGCGTGCGAATGTCGCTTTGCACGGTGCGCAATTCGCCATTGAGCCGCTCCAATTCCTGCGTGAGCGGGGCGAGTTGCGCGGCGGCGGCGCCGCTCGTGACCAGTGCCAGTTGTTCGGCGGCTTTGGCGCTGACTTGCTCCTGCAACTCGCGTTCGCGGTCGAGCAGCGTGGTGTCCACGCCCGCGCGAATCTCCGCGCCGCTTTCGGTCAGCAGTTCCAGCAAGCCGCGGGCGCGCGCCTGTTCGCTGGCGTGCAAGGCCTGGGCGGCGAAACCGCGTTTGGGCAGCTTGCGGTGCAGGCGCATCAACACGTCAATGTACAGGTCGTAATACTGTTGCACCGACGCGCGGTAATCGGCGCGCAATTCGGGGCTGGTCAGTTTTTCGCGCTGCGTTTCGACCAGTTTGAGCGTCTTTTCCATTTGCTTGCGCGCTGCGTCCAAACGATTGCCGGTGCTTTCGAGCCGCGCCAGGCCGTAACGCGCTTTGGCTTCGCGGCGGGGTTCGTTGAGCTTGGCGGCGAGTTCGACGGCCTGTTGTTGCTGGTCGCGCGCTTTGGCGGGTTCGCCGAGCGCTTCATAAACAAAGCCCAGGTTGTTGAGCGCGGCGGCTTCGCCCGTTTTGAATTTGAGTTCGCGCGCGATGGGCAGCGCCTGTTGATAGGCCGCGAGCGCCTGCCGCTGGTTTCCTTGTGAAGCGTAAACACGCCCGAAGTTATTGAGGATGGCCGCCTCGAATTGGCGCGCTTTCAATTCACGCGCCAGTGGCAGCGCTTGTTCAAACACCGCGAGGGCCTGCGGGTAATCGTCCGCCGCCCAATGGGCCAGCCCTTGCAAATTGAGCGCGTCGAGTTCGCTGAGTTGGTCTTTGGCGGCCCGCAAGAGCGGGAGCGCGGCGGCCAATTGTTGCAAGGCTTCCTGCGGCGCGCCGAGCAGGTAATAAACGCGCCCCAATTGGCTGAGCGTCACACCGCGCCCGCGCGGGTCACGGCGCAAGGGCAGCGCTTGATTCAACACATCGAGCGCCTTTTGCGGTTCGCCCAGATCGGTGTAAATCAACCCCATGTTCGTCAGCGTGACGGCTTCGCCATCGCGGTCTTGGGCGGCGCGGCGTTGTGCGAGCGCGTCCTGCTGAAACTTGAGCGCCTTGCGCCGTTCGCCCAGATTCCGGTAAACAAGGCCCAAGGCGGATAACACCAGAGCACGGCTGCGCGCATCGCGGCGCAAGGGCAAGGCTTGTTCAAAGAGCGCGCGGGCTTGCTGTTGCTGGCCCAGACCCGCGTAAAGCTGGCCGAGATTGACCAGCATCACGGCCTGATTCTGGCGGTCTTCGAGCGCGCGGTACAGCTCCAAGGCTTGTTGGTATTCGGCAATGGCTTGTTCTTTCTGATTGGCAATGTTGTGCAGGGCGGCCAGGTTGGAGAGCGTCGAAGCCTCTTCGTCTTGATCGCCGAGATCGTGCCAGCGCGCGCGGGCCTGGTTGAAATAATCGAGCGCTTGGGTGGTTTCGTTGAGCGCCCGCAGGTTTTCGCCCAGGGCGGAAAGCGCCCCGGCCGTCAGCAAACGTTCGTCGAGCGCCCGCCAGAGTTGCAGAGCTTGCTCGAATTGCGGTTGGGCCTGGCGGCGCGTTTCGGGTTTCTTTTCATCGGCAAGCGCCGTGGCCGAGATGAAGGCCGCCTGGGCGGTGAGGAATTGCCGGTCGCGTTCGGTGGCGGCGCGCAATTCAAGCAGCGTGACACGGTAGTTGCCGCGCGGCGCGGTCTTTTCGGGGCTGGCGATTTCCAGCCGGAACGTCCCCGCTGCCGGGGCAATCCAAACCAGGGTTTCGGGGCGGCCTTCGAGAAAGAAATCAAGTTCGACCAGCGCTGGCTCGCCCGCGCCAAAGAGCGCCAGGGCGACGTCTGCGTCAAGCTGTTCGACCGTCAGCCGCAGGCATTGCCCGGCTGCCGCATTGATGCGGTAACTGTGCGTCTGCCCGCCTGCAATTTCTTTTTCGACCGGTTTGCCGGGTTCGAGCGGCTGGGGCGAGGGTGTTTGGCTGTGGGCCGGCAGCGCGCACAGGAAAAGCAGCCACAGCGGGAAGAGCGAGGGCGGGAAGCGCATAAAGCGGGGCATGATGGATACCTCAAGGGGGCGCGGCGAGGACAGCGCCCTTGAGACCGGTCGCTTTGTCCTCGCCATAAAAAACACAACACGCGGGAAAGCGCCATTTCACCGGTCTCCCCCGCGTGTTGTGTAATGAACGCTGCCGCGCCTTCGCTGCCGCTAACAAGCGGGCGGGAAGACGGGCACAGTCACGACGACCGTATCGGTCAGCCGTAAAATATGCAGCCGGTGTCCGCCGTCAAAGGCGTTGGCGGCTGAATCCACATTGACATTGTTATTGAGCATCAAGCCGGTGATGCCGATGTCGGCGCCGCCGTAAAGCTTCAACCAGCCGCTGCGCCCCGCCGGAATGATTTGCTCGAAGCGCGGTGTCGTGCGAATCAGGCTGCCCGACAGCGTGCCCCGGAAGACGCAACCCGCGTTGACCGAGAAACTGAACGGAGATTCGGCATCGTCATAAAGCACGCCGAACAGTGTGCCGATGGTGGCGGCGCCCGTCGCCAGATTACCGCCGATGCGCTGCACCGCGATAAAGGTGCTGTTGCCATCGGCGCGGCTCGGAATGTTGCTGGCCGCCAAGACACGCGGGAGCATGTTGTACCCATTCGGCTGGCCGTTGAATCGCAACTCAACCGCCGGACTGGATGGATTGCAGCCCGGTACCGGGCTGCCGAATTCAGCGGCAATGGCTTCGGCGGCTACTTCGGCCTCGACGCGCGTGCGTTTGAGCGGGGCGTTGCCGATGCTGCTGCCGACGGGCTGTTTGATACTGGCGTGCCCGATCAGGTAATTGAAACTGATCGGACAGCCGGTGTTCGTCCCATCGCCGATCCCCGGCGGGCCATCCGAAGCCACGGCGAAAACCGAACCCGTCGTGCCCGGATCAATGTCCGACATCAGAAACGCGGCGGTCTGGTTGGGCGACAGGCAGATGAACGAATCGGCCACCGAGCACGTCGCGCCATCAATGAAAAACAGATGCACCGCCACGCCCAGGGTCGGATGGATGTTGGTAAAGGAGATGCGCGTATTGTTGTCCAATCCATTGCCCGTTGCCGACGAGGCGTAAAACGGAAATGACAAAATCGAACCCGGTTTCACATCGCTGGGCGCCCCTGCGGGTGGAATGCAAGCGCCCGCTCCCAGGCTGGGTTGTATTACCGCAGTGGTCACGCTGGCGGTGTTGTTGGTCGTATCCTGATCGCCGCTGACGACCGCGACGTTCGTCCCGGTCGGCGGTTGGCAAATCCCCGGAATATGCGCGCGCAACGTGACCGTGGCGGACTGGCCCGGCGCCAGCGCGCCGAGTTGGCAGCTTATGCTATTGCCCGTGCCGCCGCAGCTTCCTTGCGTGGTGGTCACGTTAATGACCGACCAACCCGCCGGCATTGTGTCGGCCAGGATGGCTTGAAAAGTAACGCCTCCGGCGGGCGGCTCATTGCGCACGACAATCGTGTAGGTGATGTCGCTGCCTGCCGCCGCCGTGGGCGGCCCGGTTTTGGTAATGGTCAGATCGGAAATCTGTCCGGGGTCAGCGGCGCGCGCCGTGAGCGTAAGCAACGCCAGCGCCAGCGCTAAAAAGCAATGTCGTGTGTGTGTGTGTGTAAGACACATCGTGATTGTGCTCCTGTGTCTGAAATTTTTTGCCTAGTATCAGTTCGTGTTCGGGCTAGAGAGTGAAGCGTTTACCGCAGGCGCAGTGTAGGCGCTGCGGTTGGCAAGGTCAATGAGTTGCGGGCCGCCGCCGATTTATTGCCGGTCGAGTTCCAAGAGATAAAGCAGCAGCTTGCCGGGCTTGCCTTTCAAATAGGTTTGCGTGTCGCCCAATTCCGCCACGGCTTTGGCGGCTTCATTGCGTTTGAGAAATTCCTGCACCAGTTTGGCTTCGGCGGCCTCTTTCACTTCGACCGATTTGCGCGCACCGAGGGCGCGGCGCAATTGCTCGAACTCTTCCACGGCTGTCGGCGACCAGATCAACCAGAGCTTTTCGGTGCCCTGGGCCGCGTCGGCGACGCTGTAAGTGTTTGCGCCAGGCAACGCGAGCGTTTGGCCCGCTGCCAATTGGGCATTGGGGCGATCGGGCGGCATGGGCGCAAGCAGGTTGTAAACCGGCAGTCCGTTCTGCAATTTCGGGTCTTCGTTGAAAAGATAGAAATAGCCCGTGCGGTCGCTCGCGAAGTTGAGCCGCAAACCGGAACCGGGCGGAAAGATGATCGCTTGTTTGTGTTCTTTGGCGGCGATGGCGCAACTGCCGTCCTGTTTGACACGCGAACAGGAACTGATCGAATAACTCAGGATGCGTTCGGGTAAGACAACTGTGTTACCGGAATTTTCAGGCAGATGTGAGGGCGGCGTATTGCGCAGTTTGAAGTAACTGAAAATCCCGACGGCCCCCGCCAGCAAAACGACGATTAACGCGAAATACGGCAGCGGCGATTTGCCCGGCGCCGGGCGCGGTGCGGCCACGACGGGCGGCAACGAGCCAGAGCCTAATTCCGTGGGCGAAGACGGCGACGTGAGTTGCTGCCCCGACATGGAATTGGTGTGTACCGTGCGCGGAATCTGGTGAAGCAAGGCTTCGGCGAGGCTGTCGCCGAAATCGCGGGCGCGGCCAAAACGCTCTTCGGGCGCAAAGGCTATCGCTCGGAGCACGACCTGTTCAGCCGCAGGCGACAACTCAACGCGCAATTCGCGCGGCGGCGGTTGCGCGCCTTTCTTTTGCTGTTCGTGCAACTGTACCAGCGTTTCGGCATTGAAGGGCAGGTGACCGGTCAGCAGCTCATAAGTCATCACGCCGAGTGACCAGGTGTCGCTGGCGGACTGCGGTTCGCCGCGCAATTGTTCGGGCGCCATGTAAGGCAAGGCCCCGGCGACTTTGGTTTTGCCGGAATCGGTGTTGTTGCTTTGCGAATCCTTGACGGTGGCGATGCCGAAATCAATCAGCTTGACGACCTCTTCGCCTTCGGTGGCCCGCTGCACCATGACGTTTTCGGGTTTGAGGTCGCGGTGGATGATGCCCTTTTCGTGGGCGGCGGTCAGCGCCTGGCCGATTTGCCGGACGATGTGGGCGATGCGTGCCAAATCCATTTTGCCCGCTTGCATTTCCTGCTGCATCAGGCTGCGCAGGTTGACGCCCTCGACAAATTGCATCACGAAAAAGGGTTTGCCGTCGGGCATCGCGCCGACATCGAGCACGCCCACGACGCCGGGGTGATCAATGCGCACGAGGGCTTCGATTTCCTGGTCGAATTTTTTGCGGAACCAGGGCGTGTGCAACGATTGTTCGGAGGATTCGAGCAGCACTTTGATGACGACGCGCCGCTGGTGCAATTGGGTATCGCGCGCCAGATACACCACGCCGATGCCGCCACGCCCCAATTCGCCTTCGATCATGTAACGGTCTTTGAGCAGCACGCCGCTGTAATTGGTTTGTTTGAGTGCGGGCGTGATGTTGGGGGCGGTGCCGAAAGACGCCATCGGCTTGGTTTGTTCGGATTGTCGTTTGGTTTCCATTGCGATGCTGTTCCGCTGATTTGTGTTTGAAATCCGGAGCGCATCTTAGCATTGGCTGGGCAGCCGGTACAGTAGCGGAGGGCGCTTCTGGGAGAAGCGCCCTCCGCGCGCACCTTCTGAGGGTGACTTAGGCTGTGTTCAAAAATAAGTTGTTCATTGTTCATTTGTCATTGTTCATTTGTCATTACGGAATGCGCTGCCGGGCAATGACAAATGACAAATCAACAATGACAAATGAACAATGCGCCCCAGTCCCCGAAGCGCTGTCTGGCTCAAACGATCAAGTTATTTTTGAACAATGCCCTAGCATCAGCGAATGACCCGTGTGGGCTGATTGGCGCGCCCGCTCAGGCGGATGGTCACGCCATCGAATTTGGTCAGCGTGAAACCTTCAAAGGTCTCGTTGAAACAGGCGTTGAAATCGCTCAGCACGCTGATGGCCACCGCTTCGCCGAGTTTCAAGCCTTCGATTTCATCGCTGCGCCAATGCATGCCGGCGGTGTCGCGGCCATACGCCACATTCGACGCCAGCTTGTTCAATTCGCTGCCGATGGTCAGCGTGCCGTTGTACTCGCGCAAGGTCGCGCCGTCATCGCTGGGCACGACCGGACTCGGCACGACAAAGCTTTCGTCAAAGTACGCCTTGAGCACCGTCACGCAAGCGCCCGCCACCGTGGCGTGCCCGCCGGGGAAGGCCGGATGCACGGGGCAACCTTCGGGAAAGGCCATCGGCAATAGATAGCCGCCATATTTGCTGAACACATTCATGATCGCCCCGGAATTGAGCAGCTTGGCGTTAATCGTATAGTTAGCCGCATTGGTCAGTTTATTGTGCACGCGCCCGGCGAATTCTTCGGGGCGGATGCGGCGATGCACATACCATTTCTGGAACCAGGCGGCCTTGAGCGCCAGCGCCGCGATGCGCCCGATCAAATCCACCAGATGCGGGCCGCCGAAGGTCGCAAAGCCTGCCTGCCGGGTCGCGCGTTTGTAAGGATTGGCATCGTCGAGCGCCGCCGCGCCAAAGCTTTGCAGGATCAATGAGGCTAGCAAGAAGGCCTGATACGAAAAATCAATGTGCACATATTCGCCCAGGTCGCGGCCATTGCGGATGTAGCGATTGGCTGTGTCAAACGAGAGGCGCCGCGTGGGCGCCACGCCATTTTGAATGGCGAGCCACTCCTGATAGGCGACCATGAAATCTTCACCCGCCACGGGCAGCCGGTATTTCTGGTCAAACGGCGTCGCGCCCAGGCTGAAGGGTTTGAGCAGAAATTGCGAAACGTAATAGCCCTGCGCATCGCCGGGCATCGGCGTGCGGAACAGGCTTTGAGTATCCACACCCGTGTAATTGTCGAAGCGCCGCAGATCGGCCACGGCCGCATTCGTCAGCGGATGGCTGTCGTATTGCGAAAACGGAATGTCGCGGGTCAACGCGCGCCAATACAATTCGGCCATTTCGCCCGCGATGGCTTCGCTGTCGAAACGCGGCGGCACGGCAGTTTCAAAACTGTGAATGTCAGCGCCTTCCAAATCGAAGCACAACCCGGATTGCGGATCGACGAGTTTGCCCGCGCCGCCCGCCGGAATCTTCTCGAAATCCTCGGACTTGCCGCTGCGCAGAGCGTTCAAGTATGCCGCGTAGGCGTTCAAATCTGCCTCGCCCAGATTATTGTGCGGCAGCGTCTTGCTGAAGCTGGCGAGTTTACTGGCGTATGTTTCGTCATCGCCGTTGGTCAGATGCAACGGCAGCGGGCGGTTCGATTGATAGAGCGCAGCGGTCTGCCGCCGTAGCGTGGCCTGCCGGGCGCGCTGCACCGCGTCCAACGGGCCGAGGGCGTCCGTCTCAGCCAGCGCGACCGAACCGCCCAACAGCGGCGCTGCGCTCAGCCCGGCGGCGGCGGCCACGGTTGCCGTGGATTGTTTGAGAAATTGGCGGCGGCCCTGGGACGCCGCTTTGGATGAAAGTTGACCCGCAACGCCGACGTGGGGTTCGGGATTGTTCTTCTGTCTCATAATACTTCTCCGATTGTGGGTAAAAGGGCAGTCAGAAGGCAGGTAAAGGGTGGCGGCGTTGTATCCAACACCGCTGCCTGACACACCGGGCAACTGCACCGACAGCAAACTTCGACGCCAACGGCGTCAAAGGAAAGCGGCACCTATAAGGCTAGCTGGAAAATAGCGCACTCGGGGGATGATGAATAACGGGGATACTCCGGTTGGTAGTTGGAAGGTTCGTAATAAACCGCGCGTATGGTAGGCAGCATACCCGGCAGCGTCAAGCAAAATCTCCGGCGTTGGCGGACGCTGCGCCAGCCCCGGAGGCGGGCCGTACTAGATCAGATTGCAATTGGGTAGACGGGCTACTGACACCGTACACGCAATTGCAAACCGCTCTAACGCGCGCGAAGAGTGCGGAAGCAGTACAGCAGGACTGATCCGCTGGTTGTACATCGCGCGCGCGCGGTAGTAGCATTCGCGCGCATTTAATTCATACAACAACCGAGACCATTCATCATGCTGAACTTCTTAACCACTCGGCTACGGCTGAGTTTCGTAATGCGTGCGGGCCGCGCCGCCTGGTTGCTGACTGTGTTGCTCAGCGCCACTGCTTGCAAAGAGCAAGCCCAGCCTGCGGCTACGGCCAATCCACTCGGCACCTGGCGCGGCACGGTCAAAACCAACGCCGGTGAAGACGTGGCGTTTACCCTGGAAGTCAAAAGCGCCGGCCAATCGGCGGCGGGCCTCACGCAAGTGACGGGTACGCTTATCAACGGTGATGATCGGCTGGCTTCGACCGAAGGCGTCTTTGAAGGGCAGTCGCTCAAACTGCGCTACGATTTTTATGATGGTGTATTACTAGCGCGACTCAAGGGCGATGAAATGCAGGGTACCTTTGTGCGCCAGTGGCAAAAACAAACGCTCACGCGCGAATTGCAAGCCACCCGCAGCGCGACCGCTCCGGCAGTGGTTGGTGCGACGGCTGATCTGACCGGCGCTTGGGTGCTGAAAGTCGGCGAAGGCGAGCAACAGCGTTTGTGGCGGGCGGCGTTCAAAACCGCGAATGGACAGGCCACCGGCACGATCATTCCCGTCAGCGGCGATTGGGGGCAATTGTCCGGCACGTTCACGACGGACAATACGCTGACGCTCAATCGCTTTGACGGCATCAACGCGCGCATCTTCAAAGCCGTGTTGCAACCTGACGGCACGCTCGTTGGCTATCTGGATTTGGGCCTGTTCGACCCCGAGCGCAAGGTCGTGGCCGAGCGCATCAATGACAAGAATAAAAAACTGGTCGCCAGTTTGCCCGACCCGAACACCTACACGCGGATGAGCAATGCCAGCGAGCCGTTCCTCTTCAATTTCCCGGACCTCAACGGCAAAGTCGTCGCCTGGGATGACGCACGCTTCAAAAACAAAGTCGTCGTTGTTTCGATCACCGGCAGTTGGTGCCCGAACTGTCACGAAGAGACGCCGTATTTGCAGGAGCTTTACGCGCGCTATCAAAAGCAGGGTTTGGAAGTCGTCGCGTTGGCGTTTGAATACACCGGCGAAGTCTCGCGCGATTTGGAACAGGTGCGCATCTTCGCCCAGCGGCACGGCGTGCAATACCCGATGCTGCTGGCCGGTTCGACCGAAGACGCGCCCAAGAAGCTGCCGCAACTGATCAACTTCGGCGCCTATCCCACCACGCTTTTCATCGGGCGTGGCGGCCTGGTCAAACGCATCCATGCCGGTTTTGAAGGCAGCGCGACGGGCGAACGCTTCACCAAGCTGAAAAGTGAAATCGAAGCGCTGGTCAAGGAATTGCTGGCCGCGAAGGAGTGATTCCACCATTGGAGGAGTGAACGATGAATCGCAAGCAAGAACTGAAACGCGACTATCAGCAAAGTCAGCGCCCGATGGGGGTCTACCAGATTCACTGCCTCTCCAACGAAAAGATTTTGGTCGGCAGTTCGCTCAACTTGCCCGGCATCTTCAACCGGGAAAAGTTTGCCTTGCAACAGGGCGGCCACAAGAACAAGGCCCTGCAAGCGGACTGGAACGCTTTCGGCGAGGCTGGCTTTGCGTTTGAAATCCTGGATGAGCTGTCGCCGCGCCCGGACCCGGCTTATGATTACCGCGAAGACTTGACCGTGCTCGAAGATGTCTGGCTTGAACAACTGCAACCGTATGGCGAGCGTGGTTACAACGAACCCAAGAAAAACCGCGAACAGCGGCTACAGATGATTGCGGCAAAGCAACGGCCCACAACCTTGGATGATGATTAGTAGGTTGCCTGGTGCGCGCGAAGTACAGCAGGCTGCCAGCATGCTGGTGATTGACGGGAGTGCAGTCATTACTGCCAATCCGTCTTTGATGCAGTACCAGCAGGCTGGCAGCCTGCGGTACATTTTTGGAGCTTCTATGACCAACCAAATCAATCGCCGCGAATTCATCAAACGCAGTGCCGCCACAGGTGCAGGCGCAACTTTGACGCTGGGCGCCGCCAAACGCACTGACGCTGCTTTCGATCCGCAAAACAGCCCCAATGGCCGCCTGACGCTCGGTTACATCGGCGTCGGTGCGCGCGCGCAAGAGGTGCTGAGCACCGTCGTGCGCATGCCCGGCATTGAGGTCGTCGGCGTGTGCGATGCTTACAAAGGCCGGCTTGAACGCGCGGTTGAGCGCACGGGCGGGCGCGCGAAAATTTATCAGAACGCCGCTGAATTGCTGGCCGCGCCGGGGATTGACGCGGTTTACATCGGCACGCCCGACCACTGGCACAAAGACCACGCCATCGCCGCACTCAATGCGGGCAAAGACGTTTACATCGAAAAGCCGCTGACTTACACGATTGACGAAGGACTGGAAATTGCCGCCGCCGTCAAAAAGACCGGGCGCATCCTGCAAGTCGGCAGCCAGGGCGTCAGCACGCCCATCCAGCAAAAAGCGCGTGAGATCGTGCAATCGGGCCGTCTGGGCCAGATCACGATGGTGCGCATCTCGGTCAACCGCAACACGGCGGGTGGCGCGTGGATTTATCCGATTCCGCCGGATGCCAACGAGCAGACTGTCAACTGGGAAATGTTTCAAGGCTCCGCGCCCAAACACCCGTTCAGCCTGGAACGCTTCTGCCGCTGGCGTTGTTATCAGGATTATTCGGGCGGGATGGCGACCGATCTGTTTGTACATGCGATGACGACGCTGCATTTCGTGACGGGCGCGCAGGCTCCCGAAATGGCGCTGGCCGCCGGTTCGCTCTATCGCTGGAAAGGCAGCCGTGACGTGCCCGACACGCTCGACGCGATTTTGCAGTACTCCGAAGGCTTCCACGTCAATCTAAGCGGCACGTTTAACAACCAATCCGCCGGAGATCGCGGCATTCAAATCCTGGGCACGCAGGGCACGCTGACCATCGCCCGCGATGTTGTCTTCGCGCCCGAACGCCCGATTGACAACAACGATTGGATCGTGGCCGCCTGGCCGAGCGCGCTGGAACGCGCCTATTACAAAGACCCGCAGATCATCAAAGCCGAACGCCCGAATCAGTGGGAACCACAGATTGTCTCAGGCGAAGAACATTGGAGCGGCCTCGGCCCCAACGCCAATCAACTGCACTTCGAGCAATTCCAACAGGCCATCCGCACCCGCCAGCAACCGGTCGAAGACGTCTGGGCCGGCCATCGCGCGGCGGCGGTCGCGCATATGATCAACCTGTCGGCGCGGCGCAAACAGCCGGTTTATTGGGATCGTGAGCGTGACAAGCTGCGGGCTTAAGCGGTAAGCTTGCGTGGCGCTTGGCTGATGGGCAGTCACGCGCGGTCGAACAATCAAACGATAGAAAGGAAGTAAGAAGCCATGACTGAAGACCTCAATACCAAAGACTTGAGTGACCGCGAGTTGCTGGAACTGATGCAGCGTGACTACAGTTTAATGCATCGGGAAATGATCGAGATGCGCCAGGAATTCAACACACGCCTGGAAAAACTGGAAGTTCGCACCAATCCCTTGCCGCCGAACTACGACGCGCGCTTTACCGCCTTGGAACGCGATGTCAAAGACATCAAGCGTGAGATGCGTCAATTGCGCGATCACGATTGGCAGCGTGAGGGCCAATTGGTGGAAGTGCGAGAACGCTTAGAAGCGCTCGAAACCACGGCGGCGAATTAACCCTGCCGCAATCACCCCGGAGACTTGCCATGAAACGATTCACCCCAATCCTGCTGACCATTGCCTTGTTACTGAACAGCGCGCCCGCGTTGGCCCAAGAAGCCAAAACCCTCGACGACCTCAAACGCCAGGCCGTCGCCGAAGTGGACAAATTGCAAATCTTCACCCAGCAGATGGTGGATCAGATTTTCAGCTTCGCCGAGTTGGGCTTTCACGAATACGAAACGTCGAAGTATCTGACCGGCGTGCTCGAAAAGAGCGGCTTCAAGGTTGAAAAAGGCGTGGCCGGAATGCCGACGGCGTTCGTGGCAAGCTGGGGCAGCGGCAAGCCGGTGATCGCGTTTATTACGGACATTGATTGCATCCCGCGCGCCTCGCAAAAGCCGGGCGTGGCCTGGCACGAGCCGATGATCGAAGGCGCGCCAGGACATGGTGAAGGCCATAATTCCGGCATGGCTGTGAATGTGACGGCGGCGCTGGTGCTCAAGCAGTTGATGGAAAAGAACAAGCTCGGCGGCACGCTCAAAATTCTGCCGGGCGTAGCTGAAGAATTGGTGGGCGCGAAGGCGTTCTTCATTCGCGCGGGTCTTTTCAAAGACGTAGACATCGTGCTCGGTTCGCATGTGGATAGCGATTTCGCCACCAACTGGGGGCAGCCCGAACGCAACAGCGGCTTGGTTTCGGTGCAATACTCGTTTCACGGCAAAGCGGCGCACGCGGCTGGCGCGCCCTGGTCGGGGCGCTCGGCGCTAGATGCGGTCGAGTTGATGAACATCGGCTGGAATTTCCGGCGCGAGCATCTGCGCTTGCAACAGCGCTCGCATTACGTCGTCGTCAATGGCGGCGATCAGCCCAACGTCGTGCCGTCCGAAGCGAGCGTCTGGTATTACTTTCGCGAGTTGGATTACCCGAAGATCAAAGAGCTTTACGAACTGGGCAACAAGATGGCGCAGGCGGCCACGCTCATGACCGACACGACCGTGACACAGCGCGTGGTCGGTTCCGCCTGGCCGAATCATTTCAACAAGGTCGTCGCCGAAACGCAGGCCAAAAACATCGAGACCGTGGGCCTGCCGCAATGGAGCGAAGCCGATCAGACGCTCGCCAAAGCCTTGCAGAAAGAAATCGGCGCCAAGGTGGATGGTTTGAAGACCAAGTCGAAAGGCTTGGAAGGGCCGAAAGAACAGGTATTGGGCGGCGGTTCGGATGATGTGGGCGACATTTCGTGGAATGTGCCGATGGTGTATTTGCGCTTCCCGGCCAACATTCCGAACCTGCCCGGGCACAGTTGGGAAAACGCGATTGCGATGGCGACGCCGATTGCCCACAAGGGTTCGACGGCGGGCGCGAAGGTGCAGGCGTTGACGGCGCTCGATTTTCTGACGCAGCCCGACTTGGTCAAACAGGCCTGGGACTATTTCAACAATGTCCAAACCAAAGAGGTCAAATATCAGCCGCTCATCAATCCGGGCGATCAGCCGGCGCTCGATCTGAACAAAGAGAAGATGGAGAAATTCGCGCCGGAGTTGAAGAAGTTCTATTACGACCCGGCGAAGTACAAAACTTATCTTGAGCAATTGGGGAT
Source organism: Acidobacteriota bacterium (assembly GCA_016196035.1). NCBI lineage: Bacteria > Pseudomonadati > Acidobacteriota > Acidobacteriota bacterium. The sequence goes on from JACPYM010000066.1 coordinate 100,682, forward strand.
TCAGTATCCGACCGTCAAAAAATAAGCCGATTTTGGCGGTGGCTCGGAAAATCACGTAACAATACGTATAGGCAACGCGCGGGCGGGGCTGTATCTTCAGGTTGTTCGCGCTTGCTGTGTGTGCGACAGGGGACGGTCAAGCGCATGGCAAAGTGAATTCAACCTAGTGGTCGGCTCTGCCTTGCAGCAGGCTGACTATCTCAACGAGGGTGGCGTTTCTTGTGGGGAGAATCGCTGCCCTCGGTGTTTTTTCAGGACTGAAAAGCCCCCTTGTAGTGACGAATTTATTCGTCAGGCTTTGGCGCTGGACGAATAAATTCGTCACTACAAGAGCGGTTACAAGCCAATCCGCCGCAGCATCTGGGTAAAACGCGGATCATTGCGCAATGGTTTCAAGCGCGGATCAACGCCGAGATAGGCCAGCCGGTCGGCGCGCTCATCATAGGCTTTTTGCAGCATGGCAAAGGCCTGATCTTTATCTCTCAAACCCGCATAAATAACCGCCAGATGATAAGGCGAAATCGCATTCGCGCCGGTCAGCGCCGACAATTCGGCGACGATTTGGCGGGCCTCGGCTTGCCTGCCCGCCACGGCGTAAACCTGCGCCAGTTCGGCTTTGACCAGCGCGCTGCCGCCCGAAAGCGATACCGATTGAGTCAATTCGGCAATGGCCTGCGTGAATTTTCCTTGCTCGGCATAGACCTGGCCCAGATAGCGGCGCGCCGGAAAGAAGCCGGGGTCGAGCGCCAGCGTCTTTTGCAATTGGGTGACGGCTTCGTCGTATTGCCCGGTGAAATAGAGTGTGCGGCCCAGGTGCGCATTGATAATCAGCGAGAGCGGATCAAGGGCCTGCGTGCGGCGTGCTTCGGCGACGGCCTCTTCGTTGCGGCCCAGCATGAAGAGCAGCGTGGCGTACCACTGATGCGCCGAGGCGTAAGTCGGATTGAGCGCCAGGGCGCGTTTGAATTCCTGCTCCGCCGTCAGCCAATCCCAATCGTAAAGATACGCCGCCATGCCCAACGCCGCGTGCGCTTCGGCCAGCGTGCCGTCCTGTTCCAGCGCGCGCAAGGCGGCAGCTTTGGCTTTGGGAAACGCCTGGCGCGATGGCAAGGCGTTATAGATCGCCAGCAGGTTGTAACAATCGGCCTCGCCCGCCAGCGCCTGCGCGTAATCAGGATCGCGCGCCAGCGCCTGCTGAAACAGATCGAGCGCTTTTTTTAAGCCGTCGGCAGTGCGTTGATTCCAGTAATAGCGCGCCTGTTGCGAAAGCTGCTGGGCTGCCAAATGCTGTTGATCGTGGGCGCGCCGGGTGAGCGCCACGCGCAGCCGCTCGGCGACATCGCGCGTGATTTCCTGTTCGGCCAACAGCAACTCGGCAAACTTGTGTTGGTACTGCTCGCCCCAGATGGTGGTGTTGTCGCGCGCCCTGACCAATTCGATATTGATCACGAAATCGCCGCCGCGTTTGGCGATACGGCCCGTCAGGATGGCTTGGGCCTCCAATTCGCTGCCGATGCGGCGCATATCCGGCGCGGCGTTTTTGTAGCGCGAAACGACGCTGAGCGATTTGACCTTCAGATTGGGCAGTTGTGAAAGCTGATTGATCAGGCGCGCGGTCAGATTGTCGCCCAACGTTTCAAGGTCAGGATCGTTGGTCGCGTTGATGAAGGGCAGCACCGCCAGCGATTCCAGCGGCTTTTCGCGCCACGCCCACCAACTCAGGCCCGCCAGTCCCACCAGCAACACGAACATGAACGTCAGCAACCCGCGCCGCCGCCGTTTGATTTCCATGATCAGATATTCGGCGCTGGAGGTGTTGCTGACTGTATTGCTGACCGTGGGGGCATTGATGTCCGTGCGAAAGGGATCGTGCGGCAGCGGCGGCGCCACCGTCTGGCTGTTGCTCGTGGCTGGCAACTCCGCCGTCAATTGATCGGTCAAGCTGGCCGTGCGGTCGTTGCCCGCGGCGGCTTGGGCGGCGCGGCCCAGTTCGACTTCAAATTCCAACCGTTGTTTGACCCGCCGCAAATCGCTAAAGAGGCTCTTGCTGTTTTGGTAACGCTCCTCGCGATCTTTCGCCAACAGCCGGATGAGAATCCAGTTGACCTCGGCAGGGAGATTGCCGCTGCGCATTTCCAGCGGCGGTGGTTCGTGATGCAACACGGCGGCCAGCACGTCAGACGGCGTTTGTCCGATGAAAGGCAGGCGGCCGCCGATCATTTCATACAGCACCACGCCCAGCGAAAACAGGTCGCTGCGCGCATCCACTTCCAACCCGCGCGCCTGCTCGGGCGACATATAGCTGACCGTGCCCATGACTTTGCCCGGATCGGTTTTGAGCGCCAGCGTCGGCGCTTCGGGATCGGAAGCAGGCCGCTGTCGCTCGACCAGTTTCGCCAAGCCGAAATCGAGGACTTTGACGTACCCGTCGCGCCGGATCATCACGTTTTCGGGTTTGATGTCGCGGTGCACGATGCCGGCTTCGTGCGCGGCGGCCAGCGCGCTGACGATCTGTTGCGCGATGTTGACGGCGTCGGCCACGCTCAGGCGCGTCTGGGCCATGCGCTGGCGCAAGGTTTCGCCTTCGATGAATTCGGTGGCGATGAAATGGACGGCGTCGGCTTCGCCGACTTCGTAAATCGTGATGATGTTGGGATGATTGAGCGCGCTGGCGGCCTTGGCTTCGAGCACGAACCGGCGCAAACGTTCGGCATCGGCGGTGAATTGCGCTGGCAAGAGCTTGAGCGCCACGCGCCGCCCCAGCCGCATATCTTGCGCCAGATAGATTTCCCCCATCCCGCCCGCGCCGAGCGGAGCCGCGATTTCATAGTGTCCCAGGCGTGCGCCTTTGCCGATTGTCATGGCGGGAAAAGCTTGTCTACTCTTGGTAAAAGGGAAGTGCGTTTGCTGGCAGGATTAAAACCAGAGTGGGCGGGTAGCTGTCAAGCTTGGCGAAAAAACGTAGCGGCAAACTTGCACATAAGTCTGCCGCTATGTTGAAAGCTTAAAGTTGGGTGCGGCCCGGCTTCAACCCCTCGATAATCTCGCGGTCTTGCGTGCCCTCATGGCACACGATGCACGATTGCTGCCCACGTCCGGCCAGGTCTGAAACGAGGGCATAGGTCAAGCCGCGATCCGCCCAGGTGATGACTTTCCAGCCGTTGAGCATGTCGTAATGGAAGCGCAACCCTTTGGAGACGACCTGTTCGCCGCCCGAGGGCATGGCGACGCCATTCGCGGTCACGACCAGCGTGATCGGATGTTTGTCCATGTCATAAGCCACGAGCGCCGCGTAATCGTTGCGGAAGCCGACCAGCCGCGCGCCTTCCAAATTGTAAAGCCGCACCTGCCCCGAAGCTTCCTGATAGTTGGGCAGCTTCAAACTGAACGAGACCTTGCCCGCAAACCAGTTGGAGATTTCGGCGGGTGAAGCGCTGGCGATTTCCAGCGGCAGTTGGCCGCGCACCCGGCGCACGTGCGTATCCACGGCCATTTGCGCGAATTCGGAGGGCGCGGGCAGTGTCGTGGCGTTGCGATGTAAGACCAGCGCCCAGAAGCTCGCGAACACGGCGAAACACAAGACCGCCGCCAGGGCGAACAAACGCGCGGGGCGGAAGCCGAAGGCAGGCGGTTTGGCAGGACGCAACATTTGTTGCAGCCGTTGGCGCAGCGGTGCGGGCGCGACGAATGGTGCGGGTGTTTCAGCGAGTAACGTTGTCAGACGCGCGCGCAATTCCGGCGGCGCGGTGTAAAGCGGTTGCGCCGCGCGAATGGCTTCGATTTCCCGGCGCTCCCGTTCGTGCCACTGGCGGCACGCGGCGCAGCCTTGCAAATGCGCCTCGAAATCGTCGCGCTCGCCGTTGTGTAATTCATCGTCCAGGTACAAGGCCAACCGGACGTGGATGTTTTCGCACTGCATCATAGCTTTCTCGTTTGCTGATTCTTGCTGCATTAGCCACAGAGGCACGGAGTCACGGAGTCACGGAGGAAGAGCATGAGCCGCGATCATCTATCTGAATTGCTCTGTGTCTCTGTGTCTCTGTGTCTCTGTGCCTCTGTGGCTAATGCTCGTCTTTTCAACTCCGTTGCTAGCGAATCGCCGCTGTGCCGACGCGCCATTCGCTCAACAACGTGCGCAACTGTTCGCGCGCGCGGCCTAGCCGCGACATCACCGTCCCGGCGGGACACGCCAGGATCGTTGCAATCTGCTGATAACTGAACCCTTCGAAATCGCGCAACACAACCACCTCGCGGTAAGGCACGGGCAAGCGTTCGATGGCGGCGCGAATTTGTTCACGCTGGATTTTTTGCAACAGCACGAAATGCGGATCGTGCGTTTCGTGCGCGGGCCATTGCCAATGGTCTTCAGCTTCGGCATCCAATTCAACCGCGTGGCCCGCCAGCTTGGCGTGGCGGACGTGGTTGAGCCAGATGTTGCGCATGATCGCAAAGAGCCAGCTTTTCAAATTACTGTCGGGCAGCAAGCGCCCAAAGGCCCGCGCAGCGCGCAGATACGTCTCTTGCACCAGGTCTTCGGCTTCGGTGCGATTGCGCGTCAGCACCATGGCAAAACCATAGAGCGCATCCAGATACTCCAGAGCCGCCGCCGCAAAGTCCGGTTGTTGAGTGTTCGTTCGATTCATGTTTCAGCGCCGTTGCTGAGCGGAATAACACGCCCGGCGCGGAATTATTCCCGCGCCGGGATTTTTTGGCGAAGGCTGGAATAAAGCAACCGATGGCGTGTTATGTCAGGCAGCAAGTTGCAAATTTCCGGATTTAACCACGAAACAAGTTGAGTATTGGGAGCCTGTGCGTCAGCCAGGGCTTGATTGGCAATAGGGAAACTGCGCTTGCGCGCGGGTGATCAGTAGCGCCGGTACGGTACCGCTGCGTGGTTTTTGCCGTACACCGAACTGCAACCCGCTCTAACCGGGCTGTGACTATGAAAACACTATCTGAACGATTGCTGAACGGGTCTTCCGTTCGATCAAGGAGGAGTCAATGAACAAAAAACTGAAGATGTTGCTCGCCGCTTGCGCGGTCGTTGCGCTAGCGTTGGTGTCAACGCCTGAAGTCAGTGCGCAGAGCGATCCGCTGCGCAACCAGTTTTGGTGGCCTGAGCAACTTGACCTCGCACCGCTGCGGCAACAAGACGCTAAAGCCAACCCGCTGGGAGAAAAGTTCGACTACGCCAAGGCGTTTGCCAGCCTCGACCTGAACGCTGTCAAACAAGACATCAAGAAAGTCCTGACGACGTCGCAGCCTTGGTGGCCGGCTGATTACGGAAACTACGGCCCGTTCTTCATCCGCATGGCCTGGCACAGTGCCGGCACGTACCGTGTGGCTGATGGGCGCGGCGGCGCGGGCGGCGGTCAACAGCGCTTCGAGCCGCTCAACAGTTGGCCGGACAATGCGAACCTCGACAAGGCGCGGCGGCTGCTCTGGCCCGTCAAGCAGAAATACGGTCAGAAGCTTTCCTGGGCCGACCTGATGGTTTTGACTGGCAACGTCGCGCTTGAATCCATGGGGTTCAAGACCTACGGCTTTGCCGGTGGACGCGCGGACGACTGGGTACCGGATTTGGTTTACTGGGGGCCTGAGAAAAAATGGCTGGCCGATGAGCGCTACAGCGGAGACCGCAAACTCGCGAATCCGCTGGCCGCTGTGCAGATGGGTCTGATTTACGTGAACCCCGAAGGCCCGAACGGCAATCCTGACCCGCTGGCGGCCGCGAAGGACATCCGCGAAACCTTTGGCCGCATGGCAATGAATGACGAGGAAACGGTGGCGCTCATCGCCGGTGGTCACACCTTCGGCAAGGCGCACGGCGCTTACGATCCGGGCAAGTGCGTGGGGCCTGACCCCGCCGCCGCCGGTATGGAGCAGCAGGGATTCGGCTGGACGAACAAATGCGGCAAGGGCAATGCGGGCGACACGGTCACCAGCGGTCTGGAGGGCGCGTGGTCGTCCAAACCGGTTGCCTGGAGTTCGGAGTACCTCAAAAACCTCTTTGCCTTTGATTGGGTGAAGACCAAGAGTCCCGCCGGGGCGACTCAGTGGGTTCCCGCAAATGGGCAGGCAGCCAGCGCTGTGCCCGACGCGCACGACCCGTCAAAGCGGCATGCACCGATCATGTTCACGACCGACCTTGCGCTAAAATTCGATCCGAGCTACCAAAAGATTGCCAAGCGCTTCGCGGATAACCCGGAGGAATACAGGCTCGCGTTTGCCAAGGCGTGGTTCAAGCTCACGCACCGCGACTTAGGCCCGCGTTCCCGCTATGTCGGTGCGGAAGTTCCGAAAGAAGACCTGATTTGGCAAGACCCGCTCCCCCGCGTCGGCTATAAGCTGGTCAACGCGACAGATGTGGCGGCGCTGAAAGCCAAAATCCTCGCATCAGGCTTGACCGTCCCCGAACTGGTCAGAACCGCGTGGGCCTCGGCGGCCACGTTTCGCGGCACCGATATGCGCGGTGGCGCGAATGGCGCGCGCCTTCGCCTCGCGCCGCAGAAGGATTGGGAAGTCAACAATCCGGCGGAACTGACCAAGGTGCTGGCGCGTCTGGAAGGCATCCAGAAGGATTTCAACCGCGCGGCAGTCGGCGGGAAGAAAGTTTCGCTGGCCGACCTGATCGTGCTGGGTGGCAGTGCCGCCATCGAAAAGGCCGCAAAGGCCGCGGGCCACACGGTGGTGGTGCCCTTCACGCCGGGGCGCGTGGATGCAACGGAAGCACAAACCGACGTGCTGTCCTTCGCTCCGCTGGAGCCGGTGGCGGATGGTTTCCGCAATTACTTCAACAAAGGCGAGCGCCTGTCGCCTGCGGTGATGCTGGTCGAACGGGCGAATCTGCTGACGCTCTCCGTTCCTGAAATGACCGTGCTGGTCGGTGGTCTGCGTGCCTTGAATGCCAACGCTGGGCAGGCGCAACACGGAGTATTCACGGATCGCCCTGGCACCTTGAGCAATGACTTTTTCATCAACCTGCTCGACATGTCCACCAAGTGGAGCAAGTCTTCTACCTCCGAAGGGATTTACGAGGGAGTTGATCGCGCGACCGGCAAGGTCAAGTGGACGGCGACCCCGGTTGATCTGGCGTTCGGGTCGAACTCCGAACTGCGTGCCCTGTCGGAGTTCTATGCGGCGGCGGACGGAAAAGCGAAGTTCGTGCAGGACTTCGTGAAGGCGTGGGCCAAGGTGATGACCCTCGACCGCTTCGACTTGCCCTAAGTGTGGCGATGAAGCAGGGAAGGCACTGACAAAAGCAGTACCGCGCGCGTGAGCAAGCGGAGCAATCAACTGTTACCCAATGTTCGACAGATGACGGCTCCGCTTGCTCACGCGCGCGGTACTGTTTTAGTCCTTTGCCCCCAACCGGAACGTCAACCCCACGCTAAACGTGCGCGGGTAACCCGGCGTCGCGTGGATGCGTTCGACCTCATCCGCGTTCGGCGAGACGCGCGAGGCAAAATAATTCTGCGTCTCGAAGTAACGTTTGTCAGTTAGATTGTCTATTGCCAGATTGAATTCCAGCCGCCGATTCAGCCGCTTGTTCAGACCAAAATCCACTACGTCCAACCCCGCCGCGCGCAGGCCGGGATCAACCGGATCGAGCCGGTAATTGCTGGTGTGCCGATAGCGCAGCGAGCCGCTGAACCCGCGCCAGCCTGTCAACGTCAACGCCGCATTGGCGACCAGGCGCGGCGCGCTGTCCACGTACTTACGCTGGCCCGGTGCGGGGTCGTCTTCGGCAAAAAAGTAGTCGCGATAAAACACATTCGCCACGCTGGTCACACCCGCGTTGAAGCTGACGAAGCGCGTCAGCTTCAACGCTGTTTTGACCTCGAACCCATACGCGCGCGTCGGCCCTTTGAATTCAAAGCTGCCGTCATCGGGGATGTAGACCTGTTCATTCGAGCGATCCAGCCAAAACAAATCGGTGCTGAGCGAGAAGCGGTTGACCCCGTGAAAATCAAAATGATGCGCCGTGCCGACTTGGTAAAAGTCAGTTGTTGAAAGCTTCGGGCGGTCGGGCCGCTCGACCACACCGCGCGCGTCCTGGCTGGCGATGCCGCGCCCGTAGTTGAAATAGAGCGTTAGCGGCAGGCGGTCGCTGGGCGTCACCGACAGATTGAATTTTGGCTGCAAGCGTGCCGCAGACTGCACACCCGAAGCCGCCGGATCAATCTGATCGTTCACGCGAAAGCGGAAGTAGTCGTAACGCAAGCCGCCTTCGACGTGCACGTGCCCGTGAAAGAGATCAAGCCCTTGCTGGACGTAACCCGCCGTATTGGTGACGCGGGCGAGCGCGCTGGTCTGTAGGATTTCGCCATTCGCGCGATTGTCCGCCGTAATGAACTTACGATTCGGCGCGCGGCCGATGGATGGATACAAGCCGACATTGATTTGATTGTCGTGGTAATTCGCGCCCGCAATCAGCAGGGCGTGCTGGCCGAACACGGTGTAAGGCCGCAGATACTGTGCATTCGCCCCTTCCTGCAAGCGCGAATCGTGCTGTTGAATCTCATCGCCATGCTGCGGATCAACTTGATAGAAGGTGAAGTTGGAATACAGATCAAAGAGCGAGCGCGAGACAAATCCATCCACTTTGAAGACCGCGCCCTGACTATCTTCTTGCCGGTAATACACACTGCCAACGCCCGTATGCACGCGCCCGCCGTTGTCCGGGTCAATAAAGCCGAAGCGATCCAGCGCGCCCGTGTTGACCAGATCGAGCGGAAGCTGGCCCGAGGAATAAAAGTCATTGCGGCCCAGATTGAATTTGAAGCCCAGCTTGTGCGTCTCGCCCAGGTTGCGAATGTAATTGCCCGTCACGTTGTCGCGTTTGTAACGCAACGGATTTTTGAACGGCCCATCCGAACGCGACAACTCATACGCCAGCAACGCCGCGCCCGTTTTCAGCTTCGGGCTGTAGCCCAGAAACGAGCGGACTGTGTCGAACGAGCCGCCAGACAAGCGCGCAATCAATTGATCATCGAGCGCTTCTTTCAGCCGAATATGCACGACGCCCAAGCCTGAAAAATCGCCGTATTCGGCGCTGAACGGCCCATTGACGATCTCCACGTCCTGCACCAACTCCGGCGTCAGCGCTTTCAACTGGCCCAAGTAACCCTGCCCGTGGCCTTGCGTGCCCTGGTTTTGCTGGACGTTGTCCACCAGCACTTTCAGCCCGCCATTGACGCCCCCGTGATCCAGGTTGAAACCGAAGCGGCGGATTTCGAGCGACTTGCCTCCGCCTTCGTGCTGCCCGGCGTTGATGCCTGCGTCCAGCGTATGAAAGACCTGATCGTCGCGGCTAAACAGCGTATCGCGGTAAATAGTTTCGTTGCGCCGGTCAACCGTTGGATCGAGTTGCGCCGCCGTGATGACCAGACTGTCGTGGATTTGCGGGATGACGTATTCGATCTCCAAGCGCAGCCTGTCTTCGCTGGCGTTGACGGTGGTTTCGTTGGCGGCGATGTTTTTGCCGCTGACGCGCACGATCAGGTTTTCGCGCGGCACGGTCAGACTGAAATTGCCTGCGTCATCAGTGACGGCGGTTTTGTCGCCTGCGGAAGTCGTGATGGTGACGGTGACGCCGCGCACGATTTCATTGCGGGCGTTGACGACGGCGCCGATGAGCACGCGGCCCGCCGTGTTGGCGGTTTGCGCCGCAATGCTCGCAGTGCAATCCAGCAAAAGGCAAAGGGCCGCGATGATCGTCGAGGTGCGCATACGATGTTCTTCTCCTGACTTGTTTGGTTGGCGGCAAGCGCCATCCTGTAGAAGTACGGTATGCGGAGGCGAGTGGATTGGTGCAATTGATTGAAAACTGGCTTACTGACTTGCCAGCACACATGACCCAGCCTAGACTGCGCATATCTTTCAGCAAACGAGTCAACAAACGAGTCAGCAAACGAGTTTGTCCTACAACTTCGATTCAGGTGCAGCAGCGAGGGCGTCGTATGCTCAATGCACGCAAGCGCACACTATGCCACCCAGGCACAAAGAAGCTCCACGAACAAGGTGGAAACCAATTGCGCTGTGGGCGCGCTCATCCAACAATCAATAGCGTTAACGGCCCACGACGGTTAAACGAATTGCCGAGAAAACCGTTGGGCTGCTGCAACAGTCTCTTTGCGCACTGCCTGCGCTTCGACAGAGTATGGATTCGACGAATCAGGCTCGCTCATTTGCGGCAATTGTGTGGGCGCGCTAAACAGGAGGTCGGAAATGATCAAGCACTTCGGTCGCTGGGTAATCGTCTTGCTAATCGCCTTAACGGCCGGCGGTTGGTATTTGGAGCGCACCCTTGACCACGCAATAATTACCCAGGCTCTCTGGGTGATTTACGTCGCGGCGCCGGTGGTTAGCTTGCTGGCTATGGAGCGCCAGCGTGGCGCGCGACCCGGCGTCCTCAGCATCCTGGCGACATTGGGGGCCGCTTTGGTTATTGCCTGGATTCTGCTTGGGCTGGACGCACGATGGTGGATCAAGGGACTGCTATTCATTGTGCTGAGCACTCCTCTCACCTCCATCGCGAACGCCAGATTCCGGGCAGACGTCATGCGGGCGCAGCAACGCCGGGACGCGCACGCTACGCAACTCGCTGAGGCTGCCTTGGCTGGCGCGCCGGTTGAACGGTTCGCCTTGTACCTGCGTCCGTTCGTCAGCACCGACCGGTTGATAGCACAACCGTTGCCCTCAGATACCGAAGTGCCGGTTCATCTCGATGTTGAAACCGTGCTCGCGCGCGGTTTTCGCACAACGGTTCCGATCATCGCGCTGGGTACCACTGGCGATACGATGGAGGGGGCCGCGCGCGTGATGGTCAGCGATGACCACTGGCGCGAGATGGTCGAAGCGCTGGCGCGGCGTGCCGAGTTCATCGTGATGGTGCCGCTCTCGCGACCAGGTACGATGTGGGAGTTGGAATGGCTGAAGCAAAGCGACTTGCTCAAAAAGGTTCTTTTCATTATGCCTGAGACTCTCTATGAAACACCCGGCGGAGTGGTTTCGACACAGGAGCAAAGTGATCGCGTCTTCGAAGCAGGCGTGCAATTTTACGAGGCCTCAGTTCACATGCTCGATTTGCCGAAGGAATGGTTCGAAGCGGTGCGCGCCGCGAGAAATTTCGGTCTCGAATTTCCGCCGCTGGCCGCAGTCGGTGCTCTTTTCACGATGAATCCGGCGACCGGAAAGGTGAAAGACATTCTCCCGTTGGCATTGTCTATGGTGACCCGGCGCGTTCATTACTTGCGCACGAGCGTGGCGCGGCTGGGATTGTTGCCGGTGTCAAAGGCGCCGGGCGATTTCTCCAAGGAGTTTGTAAAGGCGATGATTTGGGGCGGGCGGACGCTCGAATTTGCCTTCATGCGCGCCGGGGACGGGTACGCCGCGTGGGGCGACACCGACACCGCAATCAGCCTGATGCAGCGCGCGGTCGAAGCCGGACAGCCACGCCCGAAATTCTCAACTGAGTACATCCACGCACTGCCTGCGCTGATGGAGGAACGCGTGCAGGTGGGCGACACCCGCGCTGCTGCAAACTATGCTGCATTCACACGCCGGGTGTGTGCCGACGCCGGGCTGGCGGCGCTGACCACAGATGAGACGCTGCGCCAGATAGACAGTCTGTGCCGGATGGAAGCAAACCCTCAGTGATTTGGAAACGGCCTTGTCTGCGTTCAAACGCACTGCTCTGCCATTGAACAAGGGATGCTTCGCCATTATGTCGCAACTGATTGTTGACCAAATCTGCGAACTCAGGCAGGAAGTCGAAGAATACATCGGTATGACGGACGCTATCCAAATCTGGCAGGTGCGTGAACGTGTTGCTGCCGAGGCCGGAATCCAAAGCTGACTTGACCAACCGCCGGATGTCAGGCCGTATACCGAATATGCCGCCGCCTGAGTACGCTTGCCTTCTCACGCCTTCGCTCGCATCATCCTCGCCATCAAATCCACCTCCAAAGGAAAACACCAATGCGCATATTTCGTTTCACCTGGCTCTCTTTGCTCGTCCTGGTCAGCTTGACCGCGGCCCAAAACCCCGCGCCCAGAACGCCGTCCCGCGCCGACCTCCTGCGCGGTGAATACAGCGCGTGGCGGGCGAATAACGATCTGCTTTCCTACGACCTCGACATTCGCGTAGACCCCGACAAGAAATTCATCAGCGGCAAGAATACGATTCGCTTCCGCATGCTCAAGCCGGACACGCGCATCCAGCTCGACCTGTTCGCCAATCTCAACGTAGACAAAATTCTGCACGGCGCGACCGAATTGAAATACACACGCGAGTTGGGCACGGTCTGGGTGGATTTCCCCGCGCCGCCCAAACAAGGCTCGGTGCAAGCCATCGAGTTTTACTATTCGGGCAATCCGCAAGAGACGGGGCGTTTCGGCGGCATCAGCTTTCGCAAAGACCCGGCGGGGCGTCCGTGGATCACGACCGCGTGCGAGGGCATCGGCGCAAGCATCTGGTGGCCGAACAAAGATCAGCAACAAGACGAAGTCGAAAGCATGCAAATGCACATCGCCGTGCCCAACGCGTTAACCGATGTGTCGAACGGGCGCTTCGTTGGCAAAAAAGATTTGGGCGATGGTTACACGCGCTGGGATTGGAACGTCAGCTATCCGATCAACAATTACAACGTCTCGCTCAACATCGGCCAGTACGAACATTTCAGCGACAAGCTGGGCGGCCTGACGCTGGATTTTTACTGCCTGCCCGAAAACCTGGAAAAAGCCCAGCGCCAGTTCGCCCAGGCCAAACCGATGATCGTGGCGTTTGAAAAGTATTTCGGCCCGTATCCCTTCAAACGCGACGGCTACAAATTGATCGAAGTGCCGTACTCCGGCATGGAGCATCAGAGCGCCGTGACGTATGGCAACCGCTTCGCCAACGGCTATCTCGAACGCGACTGGACGGGCGTGGGCGTCAGCCTGAAGTTCGATTTCATCATCATTCACGAGAGCGCGCACGAGTGGTTCGGCAACAGCATCACCGCCGCCGATGTTTCCGACCAATGGATTCACGAAGGCTGGGCGACTTACGCCGAATGCGTTTATGTAGAGGCCCTGTTCGGCAAAGAGGATGCGCTGAAATACACGAACGGCTATAAAACGAAGGTGCGCAATCAACAACCGATCATTCCGCCGCACGGCATCAACGCGACACCGGGGCAGGATCAGTATTTCAAGGGCGCGCTATTTTTGAATACGTTGCGCTCGGTCATCATTGATAAAGATGGTGACGATGCGCGTTGGTGGAAGGCCTTGCGCGCGTATTGCGAGCGGTTCAAATACCGCAACATCATGACCGAAGACCTCGTGCGGTTTTTCAACGCGCAGACGGGCCAGAACCTGACGCCGATTTTTGACCAGTACTTGCGGCAGGCGGCCTTGCCTGTGTTGGAACTGCGCTTTGCGCTGGGCAGCGTGGATTATCGCTGGAAGGCGGAGACGAAGGGTTTCGCCATGCCGATCAAAGTGGGACGGCGCGGGCAGTGGCAAACGATCAAACCAACAGCGGAATGGCAGACGATGAAGACGGATTTGGGGAAGGATGCGTTTGGGGTGGCGACGGATTTGTATTACGTCGAGGTCAGCAAGAGTTGAACAGTTGATGGGGTTGAACAAAACCAAAAGCCCTGAAAGGGCGACATTCAATAGCCAGGGGCAGCGTCCCTAGCGGCGGACGGGAAAAGTAAGAAGCCCTGAAAGGGCGAAATACGGTGCGGGTATTTCGCCCTTTCAGGGCTTTTGGTTTTACTGCGTTCTGACCCAGGGCGTTGCCCTGGGCTTCCATCTTGCGCCCCGTTGGGGCTTTCAGCAGAAGAGCCGAATCAGTGTCGCAGCACTGCTTCAATCTTACTGCTTGCCCTCTTTCTTCAACTTGCGCGGCGCGTAATAGGGCTTGCCGTTCAGCTTCTGCACTTCTTTCATAAAGCTGGTGCCGTACTCGCGCTCGGCATCTGACAGCGCCCAGGCCTGGCGTTTGTAATTCCAACTGTCGGGATTGAGTCGTTGCGCCTCTTTGTAATGCCGGATCGAAGCCGGGCCTTGGCCGTTGTGATAGAGGTATTCGCCCAAGGCAAACTCAGCAGCGGCCAGCGCCCATTCGGGCTTTTGCGGTGTGAGGCGTTCGCGGATTTCCACTTCACTCAGTGCAAACTGGCTCTGGTCGCCCTTGGCCGCCCAATCGCGGATAGCGGCGAGATATTCGGCGGCGTCCAAGCGGTGCATGCCCTTGTAACGGTCGTCCACATACGCGGCTTCGTTCGGACGCACGATGCGGCCTTGTTCGTTGATCCAGACGGCGGTCGGCACGTTGACCATGTCATAGAGCCGCGTGACCAGATGTTGGGTGTCAACCAAGACCGTGTATTCAGGTTTGGCCGCGTCAATCCAGGGTTTGGCGTCTTTGACGCCGCCGGTATCTTGGGCGACCGAGACGATCTCGAAGTTTTTGTCTTTCAATTCGGCGTAGAGCTTCTGCCAGCCTGGCAGGTCAAAGCGGCAGCCTCACCACGAAGCCCAGGTGATCAACAACACCTTCTTGCCGCGCAAGTCATGCAACGCGTGCGGCTTGCCATTCACATCGGGCAGCGTGAAATCGGGCGCGGTCAGCGAGCCTACAAAAGCATTTTGCACTTCCGGGCGCTCGCCGAAATACCAGGTCTCGGCTTCACGTGCGACAGGCTGATGCAACAGGCGCGCAAACTCGCTCAGGTTGAACCAGTTGGTCTTGCCTTGCGGACGCAAAAACGCGGTCTTGCGGTTTTTCGGCAGCGGGAAACAGAGTTCGTCGCGGCAAACGCCTTGCGGTTTCAAAGCGAATCTAGTCGCGCGTGTCAGGTCAGCCAGCGTCACCCACAGATCGCCGCTTGCGTTCATTGCAGCGGGCGGTGTGGCGACAGCCGTGGCGACTTCGTCGTAAATGACCGTTTGTTTGCCGGGGTCGGCAGCGCGAGTTGTCATAGTTGCGAGTACGCAAAAGAGAAGTGCGCGGATGAGTCGGTTGATGGTTTTCATGGTTTGTTTTGCAAATCGGAACACGAGTACGGTATGGCGCGCGTGCGCAAGCGGAGCCGTCGCACGATGTTCATTGGCGATGAGTTGCCAAACGCCGCTTGCGCACGCGCGCGGTGCCGTACTAAAGCAGCGTCCGTTGAATCAGCCAATACGCGCCCGCCAACGCCACCAGCACCGAGCAAACAGGCACGTAACGCTTCATAAAGATCGGCGATTTATGGAAATGCCAGATCAGCGGCAACACCAGAATCGCAATCGAGATCTGGCCGATCTCCACACCCAGATTGAAGGAGAACAGCGGCAGCGCCACGCCGCCGCCATTCACGCCAATGCCCAGTTCACGCAACACCGACGCGAAACCGAAGCCGTGAATCAACCCGAAGCACCACGTCAGCAACCAGCGTTTTTCGTAATTGTGCCGCACCAGGTTTTCAATCCCGACATACACAATCGAAGCCGCGATCAGCGGTTCGACAACCTTGGACGGCAAACTGACCCAGCCCAGCGTGGCGACGGCCAGGGTCAGCGAATGCGCCAGTGTGAACGAAGTGATGATCTTGGCCGCTTCTTTGAAGCTGCCGCCGACGATGAGCAGCGCGAACAGGAACAGCAGGTGATCGTAGCCGGTGAAAATGTGCTCGATGCCTAGCTTGACGAATTCGCTGAAGGAAAAAGCGGCGGCCTGGTTGGCGCTGGCGCTGGTCGCATTGGCGCTGCTGTCAAAGGTGTCGTGGGCAACGTCCAGAATTTGCTCGTTAATCGTTTGCCCCTGTTCGCCGCGCAACGAGATGACGTGGCGGTGGCCGCGCGCGAGTTTCGGCAACAGCAACGATTTCGCTTTGATGGGCAGCGCGGCGTCGCCCAGAAAGGTGATGTAAAAGAGCACATCGTTAAAGTCGTCGAGTTCGGCTTTGCTGCTCAACACCGACAAGCGTTGGCCGTTGGCGGTGACTTCCAGCATCGTGTTCGCCAGAGCTTCCAGTTTGGGGCGCGCGGCGGCGAATTCTTCGGCTGAATACTTGCCATCGCCATTGCTGTCTATCGTCACCAACGGCGCAATTTCAGCGCGATTAAACGCCAGGAAGGCGATCAATTGTCCGCCCGCCAACCGCAATTCGATATTGCTCAAACCGGGATCGTGCGCCCAAGCGGGTTGCACCAGCATTGCGCACAGCAGCAATTGCCACAGCGCGCGCATCAGCCTGGCGGGTTGATTTTGTTGCTTCATAAATGTTTGCGTTAAAGAAAAGAGCGTCGCGCCATCAAACCATGTCTAGCCGCCGGAAAACAACCAGACGTTGACCAAGCGCAAGAATTTTCTTTGGGTAGCGTTTGAACGCCTCGTATAGAGTGCTGCTGCAAGCCGCAGCTTTTTGGTTGTGCCCGGCAGTTTTCGACTCCTCTCGGCCCATCGCAGGCAAATGAAAAGCTGCAATGTGCCGCGACATTTCATACTGTTTGCAGTCGTTAGCGTCAGTTTTTTCATCGGAACGGGAATTTTTTGTGACATTTTGGGACAGTCGCTTGCGTTCAATCTCTAAGAAATGTATTTAGCTAACGACAAAGCACTGCGACTCTCATTTATGCTTTGTTACGGAAGGGTTCAGTAATCGGATTGGAACACGCACTAAGATTAGAGTACGGAAGGGCGAGATAGTGCGGGCCTTGTTCATTTCCTTTACAGCTAACATTCCCGGCTTACGAAGTCAGCGTTCCCACGCGCTGGCTTGATTAATCTTCTACTCGTGGGATAGTTGTCTTGTTCGGCGAGTAACCTTAGACAAGCGACCTAACACCTTTAGCAAAACTTCCTTTTGTCTGTCGCCCCGGACATCTGCCAAGTGTCTGCATGGCTTTGCCCAGGCGTATTTGCGCGCTCTTCACGCAGGGTATCACTACCCGTTTCAGGAGATTCCCATGACACCTCAAGCTTCTTCAGCACGCAGCTTCACCAGCAAAATTCAGCAACTGCGTAATCTGCGCCGCACGCTTGCCGCCCTGTGCGCGACAGCGGCGCTCGTCACAGGCATCTTGTATGCGCCCGCCGGTAAAGCCGCCGTCAACCAAATGTTGCATCGCGCCTGGCCGAGCATGAGGGCGACCAAAGCCGCCCCCGCGCCCCGCGCCGCCAAAACCGCCAAAGCGGCAGCCACACGAAATCTGGCCGCTGCGCCTGCTGGCAACCTGAATATCGCGCGCCAGGGCCACGCCGCCATGCGCCTGAGCGATGGCAAAATCCTGGTCGTCGGTGGCGAGAACGCCAACGGTCTGATCCGCGAATCGGAAATCTTCAACCCGGCCACGCACAGTTTCATCACCGCCGCCAGCCTGGACACGGCGCGCACCGAACACACGCTGACGCGCCTCGCCGACGGCCGCATCCTGGTCATTGGCGGACGCGGCCAAGCCCAGCCGCTGCGCACCACTGAAATTTATAACTACAGCGGGAACGTCTTCACGCCCGGCCCGGCTCTGAATCGCCCGCGCGCCGGTCACACCGCGACCACGCTGGCCGACGGCCGCATCCTGATCGCGGGCGGCAGCGCCGATGGCAGCGCCGAAATTTACAACCCCGCGACCCAGAGTTTCACGGTCGTGACGGGACGCCTGGATACGGCGCGCTCCTTCCATGGCGCCGCGCTGCTCAACACCGGCAAAGTCCTGCTGGCGGGCGGCAAGCTGACGAACGGTAGCGCCTTGAATTCGGCGGAACTCTTCAACCCCGCGACGCAAACGTTTGCCGCGATTGCCAAGCCGATGCGCGGCGCGCGCGTCAACCCGGTGCTCAACAAGCTGCGCGACGGCAAAATCCAAGTCATCGGCGGCGGCGAAGCGACGATGGAGATGTTCAATGCGGGCGGCGAATACTTCACCGCCTACGCCCATTTACCCAACAACGCGGTGACGATGAAAACGCCGGGACGTGCGGCGCTCTTTTATCGCAAGAACCGTCGGTCAGCGGCAGAGACTGGGGACACGACGGGAAATCTGAACGCATTGGTGGCCGCGCCGGATAGCAGTGACCCGACGGATCGTGATGGTTACACGATGACCGACTCTGGCAGTACGGCGCTGATCGCGGGCGGTACGGATAGCAATGGGGCGACGCTAAATTCAGCAGAGGAAACGCCTGCTTCAGCCGCGGCTGTGACGACGGATAAGACAGATTACGCTCCAGGTGAAGTCGCAACCATCACAGGCACAGGCTTCTTGCCAAATCAAAGCGTCAGCTTGTTACTCGAACGAGATCCGCCTACACCCGCGACAACGACTTGGACGGCGCAGGCAGATGCGACAGGCAATTTCACGACGGCCTATAACGTCGTGGAGACCGATCTCAACGTGTCGTTTATTCTTACGGCTTCTGGCCAGCCGGATAATTATCCTGTCGCACAAACAACCTTCACGGATGGCGCCGTTAGCGGCGCAACTGTCACGATCAAGAACGCTACTTGCACAACAAATCAGAACACCTTCAATGTCAGCGACACGGTGTGCAGCAGCGCGGTGGTAACTGTAGGTGGTTCTGGCAACGGTGATTTCCGTTATCAGTGGTACAACAGCACGACAATTAGCACCGCTACTTTGGTACGCGATACGGCACAATCGGGTCTGACTGGAACTTACACAGATACCTACTCCCCCACCACGGCTGGGACGTGGACTGTAATGATTTGTAAGACAGCCAATGCCGGGGCTTGCACAAGCCCCGGCAATCAGTCCGGCAGCGCTACTTTCATTGTAAATGGTGCTGCGCCGACCACACTTACCGTTTCCTCCGCCACTGGCACCTACGGCGGCACGATCAATCTTTCGGCCACGCTGAAAAAGACTTCGGATAATTCGGCAGTGAGCGGCAAGACGATTACCTTCACGCTGAACGGCAACAGCTTCGCCGGCAATACCGCGACGACCAATGCCAGCGGTGTGGCGACATTATCAAACGTCAGTTTGAGCGGCATCAACGCTAGCACCTATAACACGGGCGTGGGGGCGAGCTTCGCGAGCGATTCCAGCTTTGGCGCAAGCAGCGGCAGTAATACACTGACCGTGAACAAGGCCACGCCGACGATCACCTGGAACAATCCGGCGGACATCACCTATGGCACGGCGTTGAGCGCGACGCAACTTAATGCGACAGCGAGTGTGGCCGGCACGTTCAATTATTCACCCGCCTCCGGCGCCGTGTTGAGTGCGAGTAACGGGCAGACGTTGTCCGTGAGCTTCACGCCGACGGATACGGCCAATTACAACACGGCTTCGGCCAGCGCGACGATTAACGTGTTGAAGAAGACGCTGACGCCAACTGTCACTGTTAATAACAAAGTTTATGACCGCACAACCACAGCCACGATTGCCACGCGGTCACTCGCCGGAATCGTCGGTTCTGACGATGTGGCTTTGACCGGCGGTACCGCCACGTTCGATACGAAGAACGTCGGCACAGGCAAGACGGTGACGGTGGCCGGGCTGACTTTGAGCGGCGCCACGGCAAGTAACTACCAACTTTCTTCGACGACAGTGGCAACAACGGCGAACATCACGGCGCTGGCGCTTACCGGCACGATCACGGCCAATAGCAAGGTTTACGACGGCAATGCGACCGCGACGATTCTCACACGCGCGCTGAGCGGCGTGATTGCGCCCGATGTAGTCAACTACACCGGCGGCACGGCCAGCTTCGCCGACAAGAACGCGGGCACGGGCAAAACGGTAACGGCGACCGGGCTGACATTGAGCGGGGCCGATGCGGGCAACTACACGGTCAATGGCACCGCAACGACGACAGCGGACATCACGGCGCGCGCGCTGACGGTCAGCGCGACGGGCGTCAACAAGGTTTATGACGGCGCTGTGACAGCCACGGTGACGTTGTCGGATGACCGCGTAGCCGGCGATGCGCTGACGACCAGCTACACGAGCGCGAGTTTTGCCAACAAGCACGTGGGCACGGGCAAGACTGTGAGTGTCAGCGGCATCGCGCTTAGCGGCGCGGACGCGGGCAATTACACGTTCAATACGACGGCCACGACGACCGCCAACATCACGGCGCTGGCAATTACTGTGACAGCCGTGGCGAGCACTAAGAGTTATGACGGCACGACGAGTTCGTCCGGGTTGCCAAGCATTGCGCCCGCGTTAGTCGGTGGCGACACGTCGGGCTTCACGCAAAGTTACGACACGAAGCATGTGGGGACGGGCAAGACGCTCACGCCGTCCGGCTCGGTCAGCGACGGCAACAGCGGCAATAACTACAACGTGACGTTCGTCAACAATACGAGCGGCGTGATTACGGCGCGCGCCATCACCGTGACGGCGGCGACGAATACGAAGAGCTATGACGGCACGACTAGCGCGGCGGCCACGCCGACAATCACCGGGGGCAGTCTGGCCGCAGGCGACACGGCCAGCTTCAGCGAGAGTTACAACACCAGGCACGTTGGGACGGGCAAGACCTTGACGCCGAGCGGGACGGTCAACGACGGCAACGGCGGCAACAACTACGCGGTGACGTTTGCCAACGACATGACCGGCGTGATCAGCGCGCGCGCCATCACCGTCACGGCGGCGAGCGACAGCAAGGTTTATGACGGGACGGCTGTTTCTGGCGGCACGCCGACGATCACGGCGGGCAGCTTGGCCAGTGGCGACACGGCGACTTTCACGCAAGCGTTCGACAGCAAGAACGCGGGGCCGCGCACGCTCACGCCGTCCGGCGCCGTGAGCGATGGCAATGGCGGCGGCAATTACGCGGTGACGTATGCAACGGCCAGCGGCAGCATTTCCACGCGGGCGTTGGCGGTCACCGCGACCGGCGTCAACAGGGTTTATGACGGCACGACGGCGGCGAGTGTGATCTTGTCGGACAATCGCATCGGGAGCGACCTGTTCACTGCCAGCTACGCCAGCGCCACGTTTGCCGATAAGAACGTGGGCACGGGCAAGCCGGTCAGCGTCAGCGGCATCTCGATCAGCGGGACGGACACGGGCAATTACACCTTCAACACGACGGCTGCGACGACTGCCAACATTACGCCACGCGCGTTGACGGTGAGCGCGAGCGGCGTCAACAAGGTTTACAACGGCAATACCACTGCCACGGTGAATCTGTCGGACGACCACGTGTCGGGTGACAACATTACGACCAGCTACACGAGCGCCACGTTCAATAACAAGAGCGTGGGCACGGCGAAGCCGGTCAGCGTGACAGGCATCGCGATTGGCGGGACGGATGTAGGTAACTACACCTTCAACACCACCGCCGCGACGACGGCAGACATCACAGCGCGCGCGTTGACGGTGAGCGCGACGGGCATCAATAAGATTTACGACGGCAATATCAGCGCCACCGTGAACCTCTCGGACGACCACGTATCGGGTGACAACCTCACGACCAGCTACGCGAGCGCCACGTTCAACAACAAGAATGTGGGCACGGCAAAGCCGGTCAGCGTGACGGGCATTACGCTTGGTGGGACAGATGCGGGCAACTACACCTTTAACACCACCGCCGCGACGACGGCGAACATCACGGCCAAGCCAATCACGGTGAACGCCGTGGCGGATAGCAAGGTTTATGACGGCACGACGACTTCGGGGGGCACGCCGACCATTACGCCGGGCTTAGCCAGCGGCGACACGCCAGGCTTCACGCAAGCGTTCGACAGCAAGAATGTCGGGCCGCGCACCTTGAACGCTTCCGGTGCTGTGAGCGATGGCTATAGCGGGAACAACTACACGCTCACCTTCGTGCCCGCCAGCGGCAGTATTTCGGCGCGGGCGTTGACGGTGAGTGCGAGCGGCGTCAACAAGGTTTACGACGGGAACACCACGGCAACCGTGACCTTGGCGGACAATCGTGTGAGCGGCGACGTCTTCACCGACAGTTACACCAGCGCCGCGTTTGCCGATAAGAACGTGGGCACAGGCAAGCCGGTCAGCGTCAGCGGCATCTCAATCAGCGGGATGGATGCGGGCAATTACACCTTCAACAGCACCGCCGCGACGACTGCCAATATTACAGCACGCGGTTTGACGGTGACGGCGACGGCCAGCAACAAGGTTTACGACGGCAACACCACGGCCAGCGTGGCGTTGGCGGATAACCGGGTGAGCGGCGATACCTTCACGATCAACATTGGCTCGGCCACGTTCGACACCAAAAACGTCGGCATAGGCAAGACCGTCACAGTCAGCGGCATCACGCTCAGCGGGGCGGATGCCGGCAATTACAGTGCAAACACCTCGACCACGACCACCGCCAACATCACACCGTTAGCACTCACGGGCAGCATTACGGCGGACAACAAGGTCTACGACGGCACGACGGCGGCGACCATTGCGACGCGCACGTTAAGCGGTGTGGTGGGCAGCGATGCCGTCAGTTATGTCGGCGGCACGGCGACGTTTGCTGATAAGCATGCCGGCAACGGCAAGACGGTGACGGCGACAGGCCTGAGCCTGAGTGGAGGCGATGTGGGCAACTACACCGTCAATAGCACCGCTGCGACAACGGCCAACATTACGAAGCGCGGCCTGACCATTACCGCTCTGACCAACACGAAGATCTACGACGGCACGATCAGCGCCGCCGCCATCCCGACCTATAGCGGCTTGCAAACCGGGGACAGCGTGACCGGCTTGAGCGAAACCTATGACACCAAACACGTCGGCACAGGCAAGACCTTGTCGGTAGCCAGTTACTCAATCAGTGACGGCAATGGTGGGAACAACTACGCCGTCAGCACTCAGACGAACACGACCGGCGCAATTACCAGGGCCGGGTTGACGATCACGGCGATTGCCAACACGAAAGTTTACGACGGCACGACCAGCGCGGCGGCCACGCCCACGGTCAGCGGCTTGCAAACCGGCGACAGTGTGAGCGGCGCGAGCGAGAGCTACGACAACAGGAATGCCGGGACAGGCAAGACGTTGTCGGTGGTTGGCTACACGGTCAACGACGGCAACAGCGGCGGCAACTACACCATTGCCACCGTGCCCAACACCAATGGCGTGATCACAGCGCTGGCGCTCACCGGCAGCGTCACGGCGGCGAACAAGGTTTACGACGGCAATGTGTCAGCGACGATCTTGACGCGCACACTGACGGGCGTGCTTGGCAGTGACAGCGTCAGTTACACAGGTGGTACGGCGACCTTTGCCAGCAAGACCGTCGCCACGGGCAAGGTGGTGACGGCGACGGGCCTGAGCCTGAGCGGCACGGACGCGGGCAATTACTCCGTCAACACGACGGCGACCACGACCGCCGACATCACGGCGCTGGCGATTACCGGCAGCATCACGGCGGACAACAAGGTCTACGACGGCACAACGGCGGCGACCATTGCGACGCGCACGTTGGCCGGCGTGGTCATTGGGGACAGCGTTAGTTACATCGGCGGCACGGCGACGTTCAACAACAAGAATGTCGGCACGGGCAAGACTGTCACGGCGACGGGCCTGAGTCTGAGCGGGACGGATGCGGGCAACTACACCGTCAACACAACGGCGACGACGACGGCCACCATCACGGCGCGCGCCTTGATGGTGACGGCGACAGCCAGCAACAAGTACTACGACGGCGCGACCACCGCCAGCGTCACGTTGGCTGACAACCGTGTGTCGGGTGATGTGCTGACCATCAGCATTGCGGCGGCCAACTTCGATAACGCGAATGTGGGCACGGGCAAGACGGTGACGGTGACCGGCATCGCAATCAGCGGGACGGATGCGGGTAACTACGCCGTCAACACAACAACGACGACGACGGCCAACATCCTGGCGCGTCCGACCGTCATTCATTACACGGGGGCGTTGACTTCAACGTATGGCAATTGCACGGTGGCAATCTCCGCGACGTTGAAGGACGGGTTGACCAACGCGCTCGTCACCCAGCAAGAGACGATTACAATCTCGATTGCCGGTCAAACACCCGTAACCCTGACCAGCAGCACGGGCGTCTTCACGGGTACGGCGACCATTACCAGCGCCCTGAATGTGGGTTCGTACAACATCGTCTCGACCTTCAATGGCAATACCAACCCGGGTCAGGGCTACGCCGCCAGTTCGGAAACCCTGAGCGGGGCGAGCGGCTTCCAGATCACGCCGGCCTTTGTCGGCCCCTACAACGGCGGGGCGATTTACACCGGGCTGAATTTCTTCTGGACGACGGGGCCGTCGAGCAGCACGGCGACGTTGACCTTGAGCGCCACACTTAAGGACATCACGACGCCTTGCCAAGGTGACATTCGGACGGCGCGTGTAACCTTTGCCACGCGCAATGCGGACGGCAGTTACTCGCCCATATCCAATGCGCAGAACCTGCCGGTCGGTTTGGTCAATCCGGCTGATCTGACGGTGGGGACGGCGCAGGCGGTCTCGCAATACAACCTGGGCAACCAGAATTTTGCGAGCATCCAGATCGCGGTCATCATCACCGGCAACTACAAACGCGACCAATCAGCGGATGACACCATCGTCGGCATTGCGAAACCCGGCGTCGCCAACCAAATGATTGGCGTCGGCAAGTTGAATAATCTGGCTGGGCCATTCGCGTCGAACGGTTTCCTGGGCAACGCGCCGGCCACGGGCGCGAATTACTACACGTCCATTGCGTCCAACGTGAGTTACAACAAGAGCTTCACCAATCCGCAAGGCAAGGTGAACATCATCGTGAAGAGTCTCAACCGCAGCAACGGCACAGTGGGCACGGCGGTGCATACGTACTCGATCACCAGCAACTCAATCACAACGTTTACTTCGGCGGTGGTCAACGGCCAGCAGGTCGTCACCTTCGGGGCCAAGTGCAATGTGGTGGAGATCACCAACCCGGCCACGCCGATCGCGCTCGAAGGCGGCGCGCAAATGCAAATCGTCATGTCGCCGCCGGCCGGCAGCAGTGGTCAGACAGCGTCCATCACGGTTCAAAAGAACGGCGGCGGGATGTGGTATTCCAGCGCTTGGGATGGTACCAAGACCGTTGCCAAACCGTTGTCCAGCGGCATGATCAGCGTAAACTAGGCAATAGCCACGGCTGGTTAGCATGCACTTTTGCCAAGCGAAAGCCGTGTGCAGGTGAGAACCTGCACACGGCTTTTTTTCGCGATAAATTGTTGCCTGTGCGCGCATTCGCTCGAACGTATTTCGACCAATTCGCCTTACAACCGCCGCGCGCACACCAGCACGTGCGGGCCGTTTTCCGGCGCGATGTAATTCACGCCGTCCACCAGGCCCGGCACGAAATGCGCCTCGCCAATCAGCCCTTGAATCGTGGGGCCGAACTCGGTCAGCAACTCTGCCTGCGCGCCACGGATGCGGGCGTAGATGTCTTTCATCAACGCTTCGGAATGCGGCAGGTGTTCATACGTTTCGATGGCAAAGTCGGCTTGTTCCAGCAAGGGGCGGTAATCCGCGACAGGTTGTTTTACGAAGGGCATCGGGATGTGTTGTTCCCAACTTGTAAAGACCAAAGGTGCGCCGGGATGCAGGATACGAGCAGCTTCGTGCAAGGCTTGTTGCTGATCGTGCGCCAGCCAAATCGCATCAATCGAAACCGCGGCGTCGAACGACTGGTCGGTCAGGCCGGTGGCAGTCAGACTGCCGAGGGCGAAGTGGCTTTGCGCGCTGAGATTCAAGGCGTGGGCTTTGGCTTGCGCGGCGGTGAGGGCGGCGGCAGAAAAGTCTACGCCCGTCAGGTGCGCGCCGGTTTGTTGGGCCAGCCAGAGGCCTAAACTGCCGTTGCCACAGGCGAGATCGGCCAGTGACTGCCCGGCTTGCACATGTAACAACGCGGCAATACGTTGCAAATCGGCGAACGAGACAAAGCTGTACGGCACAATGGCGGCGGGTAGTTCAGCTATGCCCAAAGCTTCACGGAAGATCGCTTTGAGAGTGGTGCTTTGATCCTGCCGCTGATAAAAATCATCGAAGCTGCGCGCTTCGGCATTGTTGGCGTCCAGTGTTTGTTCAGTGCTTGCATTCATAGACATTGACTCTTACTTGGGAGCGCGGACGTCTCGTCCGCAATGAATAGAAGCTGCGAAGCTTTCCTTGCTCCCTTGTTGGTTTGACGCAGCGGCAGGAATAAGGAAGCCGCGCGGCTTTTCTTGCTTTGCGGACGAGACGTCCGCGCTCTCAGGGCTTGGCGTCTCAAGCCCACGAGCCAGCGCGCGCCGGTGCCGCATTACGGCGGAGTCGCCAGACGAGTGCATAGCACAGCACACCGAGCACGAGCGCGTAAGCCAGCAGTTTGACCCAGCCTGCCAACCACGCGCGCGGTTGCGCGATGGGTTGGCCCGCGCGCGACAACAGCGGTTTGGCGTTGGCGGGCAGCGTGCCGGTCGTAGCCGACCACATCACGGAGCGTTCATCAGGCGGGGCTTGCCGGTCGTTTTCGGGATACGTCTTCAGTTCATTGCTCACGCCGTCGCCGAACGCCGTGCTATCAAACACCGGCACACCCGCCACCGGTTGCAGCACGATCTCATGCCAGCCCTGACGATCGGTTTGATTGGCGTCGGTCAGCGTAAAAGCAACCGGAGTAGTTCCCAGATCAAACGGCGCTTCCAATTCGCATTCGATGCGCATGGTCAGCAGCTTGACCGCGCCAGGCAGCAGCGCGAGCGTTTGATTGCGCGCGCGCAATGCGAGCGGTTCGCCATTAGCCGTGAGCCGCAACCCGGCCAGCCATTGCGGCAGGTTGCGCGCCAACCAGGCGTCTTTTTCGGCTTTTGAGTAATTGCCGTTGCGGTCGGTGTCCAGCGACTGCAATTCCTGAAACGCCGCGATTTCGGCGTAATCCACGATGTACCGCAGCCGCACGCGATCATCCGCTGTGGCAATGCGGGTGTAGTGGCTGACCGCGAAATTGCCCAGCGGATGCGCGGTGACGGCGCTGGGCAAAAGCAGCAGGAACAGCAAGAGTTGGAGGGAGCGTGTGGTATGTTTCATCGTTCACCTCAACGTGTGATTGGCAGCCCTGGGTACGCATCGCTTCCAGCGTGCAGGCTTGGCGAGCTATGGTTGTCGGCCAGTGGCTCTGACTTGATGGCTCGCACGCTGGAAGCGGTGCGTACCCAGGTAGCGCGCGTTCCCTCAATTCGCCAATGCCTCAGCCGCGCGCTTCGCTTGCAACGGATCGAATTGCGGATTGAGCTTCAGCGCCCGTTGCAAATAGTCGCGCGCGGCAACTTGATTCCCAGCGGCGCGCGCGATCAATCCGGCGTGATAAAACAGCCGGGCGTCCTGCGTGCCCAGGCGCAGCGCCTCTTGGCTGGCGGTTTGCGCTTCGGCCAGCTTGCCTGCTTTGAGCGCCGTCCAGGCCAGCGCGTCTGCGCCGTAAATGTCGTGGCGCGCGGCATATTCGCGTTGCGCGAGTTGATAGGCTTCCGCCGGTTTCAAATCGTGATCGGCGTAAAAGAGCGCGAGTTGGCGGTTGTAAAGTTGCCCGCCCGCCGTGCCCAGCCGCGCCATCTGTTCGCACAGGGCATATTGCGCCTCGGCGTCTTTAGCGCGTCCGGCCAATTGATAGAGATCGCCGAGCGCGGCGACAAAAACCGGATCGGGCAAGCGTTGGGTGGCGCGTTGATACAACTCAATCGCTTCGTTCAGATCGCCACGGGCGGCGCGCACGCGCGCCAGTCCGCCCAGTGCGCGGTAATAATCGGGGAAGGTCACGAGCGCCGCGCGGTAATGCTCTTCGGCCGTGACATAGTCGCCAGTCATAAAGGCCGTCTCGCCCAATTGCCAACGGCACCAGGCAACAGTTTCGCGCGTGGGCGGCACGGTGCTGGCGGCAATAGCCAGCGCCTCGGTGTAATACAGCCGCTCGCGTTCATGCTTGCCATGCAGCGCGGCCAGGCGCGCCAGCCGGAGCGGCACGGCCATGCCTGCTTGCGGGCGGGCTTTCATTTCGTTGAAGGCTTTTTCGGCGGCCTCGTATTCGCCCAATTCCAACAGCGCATCGCCGAGCATCTGGTGCGGATAGGCTTTGCCGCCATCGAGTTTGATGAGTTGCTGGGCGTGGTCGCGCGCGCTGGCGAATTCGTGCGCGGCGAATTCGGTTTGAAAGAGCGTGGCCAATCCGCCGGTATTCTGTGCGGGCGGGAACGCTTTCAGCGAAGCCTGCGCCGCGCGCGTGGCGAGTTCAAGCCAGGTCAGATTGCCCGTCTCGCGCAAGCGCAACAGGTAATAGCCCGCCAGCTTATTGATCGCGATGAAATCATCCGGGTCTTTCTTGACGCGGTCTTCGAGAAAGCGGATCGCGCCTGCGGTGGCTTCCGGCACCAGCGGCGCAGCCTTGGGCAGCGCACGGGGCGCGGCTTCCATTGACGATTCCGCCTTGCCGCAACCGCTGCTGAACAGCATGGTCAGGACGAGAATTGCGAGTGCGAGAAGTGCGAGCTTGTTGCTTTTCATAAGAAGTAGTCAGTAGTCAGTAGTCGGTAGCCCGTAGTCGGTAGTCAGTAGTCGGTAGCCCGTAGTCGGTAGTCAGCGATTGATGGTTGTGTATAACCTTGAGCGCCGACTACTGACTACTGACTACTGACTACTGACTACTCGCCGCTAGTTGCGCGTATTGTCGTCGGTGCCGCTGTCGCGCGGTTGTTGCGGCGCGCCGAAGAAGGGGAACGTGTCGCGGAGCGGCACGTCGTTGGAATTGACGTTGTCGCCGAACGCATTCTGATTCGCCACGAAGAACAGAATCGTGTCAATCACGTCATCGCCCAAACGCCGCCCGTTCGGGAAGCTCGCGCCGGCATTGTTGCCGCCACCGGGGCCGCTGTTCGCCTTGGTCAGGTCGAAGCGCAGATAGTCGCCACGCGTCACGGCCACGCTGGCGAGAATGCCGATGTTGGTGGCATTCGTGCCCAGCGACGTGAGGGTGGCGACGATGCTGCCCGCGAAACGGCCCAGCGCGTCATCAATCGGCGAGGCCGCGTTGTATTCGTTCTTGCGCGCGAATGGAATCAACGCGACGTTGACCGCCGGATTGCCCGTCCGGTCGACATCCAGATAGGTGGTGCGGGGGAAGCGGCTGGGCAGTACGCCCGTCACGGTCGCCCGGCGCGAGGTACGATAGGCCAAGCCCAACGAATTGCCTGTCAGGCCGGTGCGCGCGCGCAACAACGCGATGGGCATGCTCAGCCCAATCGCCAGCGTGTTGTAACCGGCGAAGCTGTCACGCCCGCGTTGCAATGCGGCGGGGTTCGGACTGCCAGCTCCGACGGAAGCCACGAACCGTTGAAAGCCGGGGATGTCGAAGAAGAACGGATCATCCACGACGCCGGCGAAAAATGAAATGCCCGTGGACGCATCGGTGGTGACGACCGGCGTTGGCGCGGTGGCATTCAAGGTGGGCACCGTGGTCGGCGCGGTGAAAGTTTGCAAAAACGTCGAGTTGACCGACGCCGTTTGTGCCGACGATGAGGTGCCGACTTTTTCGGAGAAGGTCACGTCAATGAACTGGTCGGGTACCGCATCGCCATTGGTTTCCAATTCAAAACGGTAGCGCACAGCCGGGTCGAAGACGCCGAAGTTGACGGCTTCGGACGGCACGATGAACCCGGCCACCGTCGCCAACAACACGACGCGCGAGTTGTCCGACGGATCCAGGAACAGGTAGATGTCATTGATGTCAGCGGAACGATCCAGCGAAGCGCTGGGCGAATCGCCGTGATCCGCCGCGCCCACGGGCGTCGCCGGGATCAACAGCAAGGTCAGCGCCAAGCTGATTGATAAGGCAAAAGCCGCCAGCTTTTGCGTCTGCGTGCGTAAACGCAACATAGTTTTCTCTCCTCTGTGAAGATCGCCTGCCGGATAGGAGTCAGGCGAGTTGATAAAAACACGGCGGTCAGTCTGTTCAGCCAAACCGAATGGGCAAGCCGAACGGGCTGACGCCATGCGCAGGTTTGATGATTACGGTTGGCGCTGCACAATGCGGCGCGCCGCGAAGCTTTCGAAGAGCGAATCCGGCGTGGCGGATTCGTCGGGAGCTTGTTTCAACGATGCCTGACGACCCGGCGCATTCGACAAAGCCGCCATATTTTCCGCCGCCGCACTGTTCAAGCGGGTCAGCGCGAGCGTGTAAGCGCCGGTGCGCCCCGGTTCAAACGGCGTGGCGATAATGACGTAGTTGCCGCTTTGGTTGAGCGCCTTAAAGAGACTGGCGTCGCGGCCATTCGTGCCGCCGCCACTGTTGTCGTCAAAGGCGACCGTCTCGCCGTTGTCCGTGTTGAGAATCAGGAAGGAATCAAAGGCCGCTGAATTCATTCTGATTTGCACGGCGTCGCCTGCCGTGCCGGCAAACCAATACGCGTCCAGATAGGTGCCCGCCGACGTTTGCAGATCGGTCGTGCTGATGCTGGTGCTGGCGGGCGTCGCGCCGTAACTGATGTTTTGGAGGACGCCCGTGCTCAGCCGCAGTTGGTAGGAACCCAGCGCGTCTGGTTCAGCATCGGCGCTGGTGACAATGATGAAATAGTCGCCCGGCTCGCGCAGCACGGTCAGCAGCAGGGCGTTGTCGTTTTCTACGCTGCCGTTGCCGAAGCCGCCGGTCTGATCGTCCACGGCCAGCGGGACAATCGCGCCGTCGGTGCGTTGGCGAATAACGCCGACCAGCGCGTTGAATTGCGCCGAGCGCAGATCAAGCGCCACCGTCGTGTTGGCCGTCGTCGTGCGCAATTGATAGGCGTCAAAAAAGTAACTGCGCCCATCCGCTGCGACTTGCACTTGATCGTCCACGGTCAGCGCTCCCGTCACGGTCGTATTCGGATCGAGCGCCTGCCCGCGTACCACCGGCGCCGTGCCGCCGAGACGAACGGTCACGACATTGGAGAGCCTGCCGTTGGCGCTGACACGCACGCGCACAGAGCCGCTGCCCGCCAGTTCGGTCGGGATGGCGACGTTGATCTGATCAAGTCCGGCCAGACCCGTGCGCGCCGCGTAACTGACCGCGCCCGGCACGCCTTGAAAAGTCACCGTGATGGCTTCGGCGACGCCGTTTGCGTCGTTCGGAAGCGCCGCGACAGCATTGCGGATGCCAGTGGCGAAGAGCACCAGGAAGTTTGGCCGTTCGCGCGTGCCCACACTGAGTTCGCGCTCGCTGCCGTCAGCGTTGGTGACGGGTTGATAGTTGATGCCGTCCGTTGTCACTAACGCCGCTGGCGCGCCCGCGCCGTTGCCGCGCGCGGTGAAAATGCCCGGCGCGGTGCGTTGCATATTGAAGGTCGCCGTGCGGGTCGAACCGTCCGAATTGGTGACGACGATGGTCGCCGTGCCCTCGGTCGTGAGCGGCGGCAAGGCCAGGTTGACTTGGGTTGGCCCGGCATAAAACAGTCCGCAATCCAGGTTGTTGACCTTGACGCTCAAGCCGCCCAGCGTGGTGGGCAGCGGCAGCGTGGTCGCCGTGTAGCTCTGATTTTGCTGGGTCTGGAAGACGCCGAAAGCGGTCGCCATCGAATCCGGCGCGAGTGAGTCACTGAAAAAACTGGCCGAGTTGACGACGACAATTTGTGGTTGGGCCGCCGCCACTCGTCCTGCTCGATTCCCCCAACTCAGGTTCGTTAAACCTAGTAAGCAAAGAATCAAGCCCGTGCTGGCGAGACACGTCGCCAACCTGAGTCTGCGTCTGCGTGAAAGCAGCACTTCGCTACGCAATCTCATAGTTCTTACCTCCTGAAATCGAAATGAAAGTTGCCACAAGACACACTTATCCCCGTGGACAAAGCGTCCTGAATTCGTGAAACCAGTATCTATGCAAATGAAAGCCGGGTGTTGCTTACCCGTTGAACACTACGCGGCGCGCGGAAAATCAGTTTTGTCCGCAGGGCCGGTTTTAGCCCAAACTTCCTGCGGGAAGCTTGGTTCAACAAGGATGCCGCCTTGCTGTGCCCGCCATTCAACTATGTTGAAGCAAGGAAGGCCGTACAGCTTAGGACCGCGCCACCACCGTTTGGCAGCGGTTTTGCTTTTGGGGGAATCAAGGGCTGATAGAGCTGATGGGGCTAACGGCGCTGATGGCAGTCGCTGCTCGATACTGGCCGCGCTGCGTTTGGCTATTGTCGCGCCACTGCGTTGTTCGGCGTGCGTGCGCGCGTTGACTATCGGCCCTGTTAGCGGACAAGCCACAGGCTTGAAGACTGCCTCAAGGTCACTCGACATGAATTTCCCTCCCTCACTTGCTCAAGTTCGCTTGTCTTGGACGAATGGATGCAGACAGCGTAAAAAAATCTGCGGCACTCGTTGGTGCTCGCATTTGAATACGCGCCTTGTTTCGGATTGGATTGGTTAGCGCCAAACAATTGCGGATTTCAACTGACTGGGTAACGCAGGCAGCAAACGCCGACGGCTCGGCGCAAAGCTGTGCCTGATGCCGCGCAGACCTTGGTCGTTTCTCCGCCGCAGTTATGCAAATGAATGTGGTGGAAAGAAACGCAGCTTAGTTTGGAGGCTCTTCGTCAATCAACTTCTGCACCGGCGTGCGGCCCTGTTGAACAGGGCTGATTGCGTTGATCGGAACGGGTGCGGCCAATTGCGGAGCCGGTTGTTCCGTGGCGAGCGCTTCGATGATGGAGAGTTTGGGCTCGCCGATGGCGTTGATGCGCTCCAGCGAGGGCTGGCTTTCGCGCAAATAGATGAGCAGCCGCCACAACAGCGAGATCAAAAATAAAACGATCCCGACCTGCCGCACCATGTGATTATCGCTGGTCACGATCAGCGTTAAACCGATCCCGACCAGCAACCAGATAAATTCTTTGATGAATTGCATACGCCCCCCTCGGCTCAAACGTGCGGGTAAAACGACGAATCCGGAGAGCGCATTCTAAAAGCAACGGCCTCACGCTGCCAAAGTATTCAGCGGAAAAGGGCCGGACGTGGCGCAAGAATTCTTTCTACCCGCAAATCCACCCAGCCCTTTCTCCCGTAACTACCGTCAGGCCCGTCCATACGCGGGGATTGCTGCGCCGTGAATGGCGCTGGCCGCGTCCGAAGTCAGAAAGAGGATGATTTCGGCTAAGGCTTCCGGCGTGACCCAGCGGCTGTAATCGGCGTTGGGCATGGCGGCGCGGTTGGGCGGCGTATCAATCAGCCCCGGCAAGACGCAATTGACGTTAATGCCGTGGGGTTTGAGTTCGGCAGAGAGGCTTTCGGTCAGGCGTATGACCACGCTTTTTGAGGCGCTGTAAAGTGCGGCCCCGGCTTCACCGGCGAGCGCGCCACGCGAAGCGATATTGACAATTTTGCCCGCGCCTTGCTGCAACAGTTGCGGCGCAAAGGCGCGGCAGGTGTTGAACACCGAACGTCCGTTGAGGTCCATCAGGAAGTCCCAATCGGTAAGCGGCGTTTCATGCACTGGCGTCCCGGCCCGGTATCCGCCCGCCGTGTTGATGAGCGCATCAACGCGGCCAAAACGGTTGGCGGTTTCGGCGGCGACGGCGGCCACGGCGGCGGCATCGGTCACATCTACTCCGGTAGCCAAATGATGATCAGGTGAAGCGGCCATGTCGGCGAAGAGTTTTTGCAGACGATCAGGCGAACGATCAAGCAACACCAGCTTGGCGCCGGCTTTTTGATAAGCGTGCGCGACAGCGACGCCCAGATTGCCAGCCGCGCCGGTAATCACTACAACCTGATTGGTAAAATCGAACTTGATGGAATTTGGCATGGATTCTTTCCTCCCTGAAAGATGACGATTGAAATGAATTTGAAACTTTCCCCGCAAAATGCGATACCACGCGCGGCTCGACACACTGTTTGGGGGACACCGGGCAACCATGATATAAACTCGCCCCGACTGGCACAGGCTCCCCGCCCGCAAGCTGCGGCGGGGACGCCAGCACAGCTTATACCAACTGGGGAGTCACGTCCCGTACCCCACTCCAGCGAGGAAAAGTCAGTGCAAACAGCCCCAGACATAAATGCCAACCCAGGCGCACTTGATTCCCGGGCGCGCGATCGGGAATTGATCGGACTGGTTGGACGCATTGCCCAGGCGGATCAAACCGCGTTGGCCACGCTTTATGATACGACCAACCGGCTGGTCTACGGCTTGATCTTACGTGTCTTAAATGACGCGGGAACAGCCGAAGAAGTCTTGCTCGATGTTTACACCCAGGTGTGGCGGCAAGCCGCCAGTTACGACACCCAGCGTGGTTCGCCGCTGGCTTGGCTGACGACCATTGCCCGCAGCCGCGCCATTGACCGGTTGCGTTCGGGTTGGCAAACCCAACAACGCCAGGAATCGCTCGATGCCGTTAGTGATAGAGAAACCGCGGCGGCCAACCCAGAGGAAGCTACGGTCATGTCCGAACGGCAACAACTGGTGCGGCAAGCGCTGGCGCAACTTTCGCCCGAACAACGCGAAGTGATTGAGTTGGCTTATTACTCCGGCCTGAGTCATAGCGAGATTGCCGCCAAGCTAGGGCAACCGTTAGGCACAGTGAAAACCAGAACCCGGTTGGGGATGATGAAATTGCGCGATGCGCTCGGCGCGGTGTTAGGAAACTGAAACGATTTTAGAATGGATGGAAGTGAGAAACAGGTTGAAATGGAAATACAGGAACAGTTGATGGATGAGGCGGCATTGTATGCGTTGGGAGCGTTAAGCGCTGACGAAAGACAGACGTTTGAGCAGTTGCTTGCGACAGACGAAGGTTTGCGCGCGGAATCCCAGTCGTTCGAGGCGCTCATCGCGGATTTGGCCTTGTGCGTGAGCGCGGCGACGCCGTCACCGGCGACACGGGACAAGCTGCTGGCTCGTATTGCTGAAACTGAACAAGAGTCGAAGATTGTCGCGCCCCAATTGCCCAAGACGGTCCCTCCTGCGGTGGATATTCGCTTGCAAGAGGGAACTTGGATGCCGCTTGCCGAAAAAGTTTCTTGCAAGACGCTCTTTGCCGATCCGCAAACGGGGCTGGTGACTTCCTTGATCAAACTGGAACCCGGCGGCTATTTGCCGCGTCACCGTCATTTGGGGGTTGAACAAACGCTCGTGATTGAGGGCGATTGCATTGTCAATAACCAGGTTTTCTATCCGGGCGATTACCGCGTCCGGGCTTGCGATACCGAAGACGGCGCCGTCACCACGGCACACGGCACACTCATTCTGCTGATTGCGCCGGAGCGCTTTGAGATTCTCGATTCACACTGGCCCAACTAAGTTGGCCCAACTGCAATGTTGGCGGGAAGCCGAAAGGATATGGACGAGAGTGAACGACGTTAGTTCCACGGAACACATTGAGGAGCAAGCTGCGCTTTATGCGCTCGGCGCGCTCTCGCAACACGAGGCCAGCGCCTTCACGGAGCGGCTGGCCGAAGATAACGTCGCTTACGCTGCTGAATTGCAGCCCTTCGAGCGAGTGGTTGCCACACTCGGTTTCAGCGCGCCTGAAGCTGTGCCCTCCAGTTTGGTGCGCGAACGCTTGCTGTCCAATATCGCAGCGACGCCACGTACTGCTAAGTCCGTTCCCGCTGCTCCGCTGACTAACCAACTCGTGGCCACGCGGTATCGCGAAATTCACTGGAAGGACTGTGGCAACGGTGTCCTTGCCAAATTGCTATTTAAGGACCCTGTCGCGCGCACCATTACCACACTCTATAAACTAGCGCCCGGCACGACCTTTACCGAGCATACGCATCCGGGCGCTGAACAGTGTTTCATTCTGGAAGGCGATTTTATCGTGAATGGCGAATGCTTCGGCCCCGGCGATTTCCATTGCGCGACACGCGGCAGTACGCACCAGCACATCACCACAACACAAGGCACAACCTTGCTGGTTATTACGCCCGCTGATTACCGAATGGGCTGACCCAAAGCAGATAGGCAAAAGAGCATGGAGATCAGGTTGCAACCTGATCTCCATGCTCTTTTGCTTTGTCTGTCTGGTTAGCGGCTCGCCGCCATCGCCTTGCCGCGTTTGATCGTCATTTCTTTGAACAGGTAATCCGCGCCCGCAAACTTCTCGGTGATGAAGAGCACATAGCGGATGTCCACGACTAGGCAGCGATTCGAGGTGATGTCGTAATTGTAATCGCCGCCCAAGCCTTCAAAGTTCCCGTCAAACGCCAAACCGATCACCTCGCCGCGACCGTTCAGCACCGCGCTGCCCGAATTGCCGCCCGTGATGTCGTTGGTCGTCAGGAAAGCGACCGGCACGTCTTTCAGCCGCGTGTCCAGATAAGGGCCGAAATCTTTCTTCGCGCTCAGTTCTTTCAGTTTCGCCGGCACGTTGAAGGGTTCGACGCCCGTGTCCTTTTCGATCACGCCACTCAGCGAGGTTTGCCAATCGTAGCTGACCGCATCGCGCGGCTTATAGCTTTTGACTTCGCCGTAAGTGAACCGCAGCGTGCGATTGGCGTCGGGGTATTGCGGCCCCTTCTTCCAATCCAGCAAAGCCCGCACGTAATCGGCGCGCGCTTTTGGAATCGCGGTGTTGAACGCTTCCTGCTTTTTCGCCAGCGGGGCGGTTTCATCCACGACGGCGGCGGCGAGTTTGACCAGCGGTTCATTGCTGGCGCGCAATTCGCTGGCCGGCATCTTGAAGAGCTTGCTCAATTCGTCGAATGATTTCAGCGGCGTCTCGGCGATGGCCTTGCGGGCGAAATCGGTTTCGGCTTGCTGCCGCTCAACGCCGGTTTTGCCCGCGAAGAACGGCTCGACCGCGCTGGATTTTTGATTGGCCGGCAATTGCGACAGCCGGTTCAGCCCCGCCTGAAAGCGTTGCTGATCCACGGCGGCATCGCGCTCTTTCCAAGCGTTCTGGAAAAAGCCTAGCACCTGCGGCAAGGCGGCATCGCTGAATTGTGGGTTGCGTTCATTGGCCGGTTTCTCCTGATCGAGCGCGCGGCGATAGGCTGTGCTGACCGCAAAGATCAAGGTGCCCGAACCCAACAGGCCGGACAGCGCCTGTTCTTTGGCGCCGTAGCTGTTGAGGTCAGCGTACAAGTCGGCAATTTGCGGCAACAGCTTGCCGTACTTTTCTTTCAGCGCCGGATTGCCGTCGAGCCATTTGTTGAAAGTCGCCTCTTCGGCACGTTTGCGTTCAATCGCGCCCGAACGCCGCAAACCTTTGACCGTGCCGTCGAAGGCCTTGGCCGAATTGCTGAGGCTAAAAATGTCATCGGCGTATTTGATCTTCAACACCGGATCGCGATTGCCCGCCTCCGTCAGCACATTGATCTGCTCATTCAATGTATCCACCAGAAACGGGAGCCGCACGTTCTGGTTGTAGTCCACCGAATACGATTCGCGCCAGCGATAGGTCGCGCCGGGATAGCCCAGCACCATCGTGAAATCGCCTTCTTTGACGCCGCTGGCATCGAGCGCCAAAAACTTTTTCGGCTTGAACGGCACGTTGTCTTTGTTGAATCCGGCAGCCTTGCCGTCGGGCGCCACATACGCGCGCATGA
This sequence comes from Acidobacteriota bacterium, assembly GCA_016196035.1. Taxonomy (NCBI): domain Bacteria; kingdom Pseudomonadati; phylum Acidobacteriota; species Acidobacteriota bacterium. The sequence continues at coordinate 138,125 of JACPYM010000066.1, forward strand.
AACTGAAATCGCCGCAATGGCGCGGCCATTCAAAGTTATCGGGATCGCCGCCGAAATAGCCAATGGCTTTGGGCGGCGCATACACCAAGCGCACATCGTTGAGTTGTTGATAAATGTAGAGGTGATATTGCGCGCCGCCATAGGCTTCGACGATTTGCGCAACCAGTCCGTCTTTTGAGAATTCGCGTGCGAGGTCGCGCTGTTTGCCCGCGACGGCGCGATTGCGTTCGGCATCGCTCATCCCCGGCGTGACGGCGGCCAAGATTTGATCGGTGACGTCGCGCGATTCCTGCGTGATACGCACGGTGTAGCCTTTCGCCTGAATCTCTTCGGCGCGCGCGTTCGCCAGGAAGCCATTCTCAATGTAGTTATTCTCGGTGCTGGACGCCGCCGTGATCGCTTCAAAGGCAACGTGATGATTGGTCACGATCAGCCCGTCCGGCGAGATGAACGTGCCGGTGCCGCCGCCGATGATGACGACCGCATCTTTCAGGCTGACCTTGGCCGTGCTGTAAATCTCTTCGGGCTTGAGCAGCAGGCCGCGCTTTTTGAGCTGATCTTGCGGCAGCTTGTCAAGCGCGCCGGGCAACCACATGCCTTCGTCGGCAAAGGACGCGAACGGCGTGGTGATTAAAGAAAAGGCCAGCAATGCTAGCAGTAAAGTTTTGCGAAACACTTGGGTTTTTCTCCTTCTGAAATCGTTAAGCATCTTTGGTCATTGCAGGAGCAACGCGGACTTTACCATAACAGGCAGGTTCTGCGGCTTGAGAAAATCGGCGCCGCAACAAGCCGGAAGCGTTGTTTGAAAAACCTGCTTCCAACCAGTCACGGTGCCGAATCACATCGTTATTTGAATAGCGTGGACGTTACTGCCCGCCGCTTGCCGCTTCGACCTTGGCGGCCCCGTTGATGAAGGCCGTCACGTCTTTGTGCAGCTTCTCGCGCGATTTCTTTTCGATGTACATCATGTGTCCGGCTTCGTAATAGGCGAAGCTGGCGTTTTTTCGAATCGCCGGCTCGAGGCTCATGTGCGACACCGTATGCTCGATGCCGTTATAGGGCGTGGCCACGTCGTAATAGCCGCAGAGCACCAGCAACTTCAGATGACCCTGCTGCGTCATCGCCGAGCGCAAGGCTTCGGCGGGGCCGCCGGGCTGCCCCTGATCCCACGGCTGCACGCGCGCGCTGAGCGTGTAATACATATCAGTACTCCACTTCAACTCGCGGCGCACATAGTCCTGGAACATCGCTACGTAAGAGCCATCGTAAGAGGCCAGACTCGGATCGTATTCGTCACGCTCGCCCGCCGCGTCGGCATCCATCCCGGTAAAGCGCGCGTCAATGCGGCCCACGGTCAGACGCTTGTCGCGCAGCAATTCCTTGAACCAGCGGAACGGGCTAATGCGCAGGTTGGTTTGCTCAAGGTATTTCGGCGCCAGGCCGGTGAAACGCGCCAGATTCTTGACGACCTTTTGATACTCCGCCGCAGGCAGTTCGTCACCTTTTTCGAGCGCGGCGGCATATTCGCCGTGCGCGAATTGGCGGGCTTGCTGCGCGATTTCAGCGGCGGTGAGTTTTTGCAGGTCGGGCGGCAACAGCTTGTGATACCACGCCGAGGAAATCAGCGTCGGCAGGAAAAAGATCGTCCGGTCATCCGCGCCCCAATTGCCGAACCCGACCGCCGAGAGCAGCACCACACCGTTCAAATAGATTTGATGACGGCGCTGCAAGGTATACGAAAGTTGCGCGGAGCGCGTCGTGCCATAGCTTTCGCCGATCAGGAATTTCGGTGATGCCCAGCGTTCGTTGCGTGTCAGGTACTGATAAATGAAATCGGCGAAGAAGGTGGCATCTTGCTCTACGCCATAAAATTGCGCTGTGTTTTCGCCCGGCGCGGGGCGGCTGTAGCCAGTCGAGATCGCGTCAATAAACACCATATCCGTGGCATCGAGGAATGAATCCCCGTTTTCGACAATCAAGTACGGCGCGGGCATGCCAAAGCCATCATCGGTCAGCGCAATGCGTTTCGGTCCCAGGCCCATGTGCGTATACGAAGAGGCCGACCCCGGCCCGCCATTGTAAACGAACGACAAAGGCCGTCGCGTTTTATCCGTCACTTCATCTTTGGTGTAGGCCACAAAAAAGAAGGTTGCCTTGGGCGTGCCATCATCGGCTTTGATGATGTAGGTCGCGGCGGTCGCCGTGTAATTGAGTTGCTGCCCGCCGATACGCGCGCTGCCGTGTGTGATCGAAGTTTTCTCTTCCAGCGGTGGCGCAGGGCGCGCTTGTGCCGGTTGACCTGGCGCGGTGGGTGGAGAGGTTGGCGGCTGTTGCTCAGCGCCACGGCCCCGCCCGCCACGTTGGGCGGGGTCCACTTGCGCTTGGGCCAGACAGACGGTCAACAGCAGGGTGATTGTTACCGCAACAGCACGATTCATATTGGGTTCTCCTTTGAAGGGAATAAGGTTGAACTCCTGCGAGTCGTCGGCGCACGGTGGGCGTACAGTTTACGATTGGGCAAACCATGCGAAGGTGGCACTGCTCTTGACTCGTAATGCTGGCTCAACCGTGGCGAGCCGCGATGCTAGCACAACCGCATAGAGCAGCCTAGCTTCAGCGTGAGAAGCTAGGTTGTCGGAAAAACACATTGCGTGTATTGCTAAAACAGCGCGGCCCGCAGCGCTTTGAACTCAGAAGAGTAAAGCCATCTGCGGGCCGGTAAGAAACGGTTGGGTATGGAGCTAAGGCTATTCGCGATTGATGCTCATGAAGTATTCCTCCACGGGCTTTATCTCCATCTTAGCGGTGATACCAGAGACGATGACGATATACCTGCCTACAGGGAGCTTCGCGGCGGGTAAATCTACACCAAGACTTTTATCAGATTTGATGACCTGCGGAGTGAGGTTTTGCCGACGCAATATCTCAATGCCGTTGAGCGTCCTCAGCACAACATTGAAACGAATAAATTGCGTTGGCGCCGGGTCACCTAATTGTAGGTGTAAATGTACGGTCGCGGCTTCGGCAGGTAAGGCAACCGGTTGCGCATTATTCGCAGCGCGCAAGTGCGCCGGTCGCAGCGTAGCCACAACGGTGCTAACAACGGCTTTAGTTGTGCCTCCGCTTAAAAGGGCCGGCGGATCATCTAACGAGGCTTGTAATTGATCGGCGACCTCGGCCAATGGATTCCGCTGTTTATTTGCCTCAGGCCGTTGTTTATCCGTTTTAGGGTGTAACTTAGACGGAAGTTTTTGCGTGGTCGCTTGTCGCGCCTCTTCTTGGGCGACTTGGGAGCGATAGGCTGAGACTTGATTGCTCAACATCCACACACCAAAGGACAGCACTGCCAGCGACGTGAGTGTCCAAAGAAAACCCAGTCTGGGCAGGAGAAAATCGTTGGCCCGGCGTGCGGAGAGAGCCAATAGCCCCGGTTTGACCGGTTTACTTGCCGTAGTGGTTTGTGTCGTTCCCTGATCCGCAATAAAGGTTAGTAATTTTCGCGTGGATTCGTATTTGCGGCGCCGGCGAGGCGTGGTCAGGAAATGATGTTCGAATTGCCGACGTTCAGCGGGCGCCAAAACATCATTCAGGTAATCGCAAATAACCTCTTCTTCCAACGCCAGCATTTCTTCATAAAAATGCGGCTCGCGGAAATAGCGAGTCTCAATTTGGCTTTGTTCTAACTCGGAGGCCGTCCCGAGCAGATAGCCAATGATAGCCTGATCTTCTCGCGCTCTCGTTTTCACGTGTTCACCTGCTCTAATTTCCCACGAAGGGTTATCGTTCGATTTGCCTACTGATTATGTGCTTGCGGATAGGTTTTCGTGGAGCTGTTGTCTCTCTGGGGGTAGTGAATTCTTCCGCACTGTAAAGTGCAGTCCGGCTTGAATCATTACATCTAGTTATAGCCACATCTCCGCAGCCAAAGCGCTGCCTGCACAAGCGAAAAACAAGCTTTACCAGCAAGGAGAAAGCACCTCGAACAGATTAGCGGCGGACTCCCGGTCAACTCTTTTTGCCTTCTTGCAGCTTCTTTTCATTGAGCCGTTTATTGATGCAGTCTTCGAGTGTCGCGCGTAACCGGTACACGCGCACGCGCAGGACATTGAGCGAAACGCCAAGCTTATTGGCCAGTGCAATCCGGTTATCAATCTTGGCTCGTTTTTCGGTTTGATAATACTGAATGACAAGTTCCTGGTTTTCCGGCGAAAGCTGTTTCAAACAATATTCAAAACACTCATACAGTTGTTCGCGACTACGGCGCTCGTCCAAGTCCTCTTCGACGGCCGCCAACTGTTCAAATTCTGGCGGGTCATCCTCTTGTTTACTTTGTTTGGGCAAAATCTCCAGTGCTAAACGTCGCGCCACGCCGTAACAATAATCCGGTAAGTTCCGGATGATCTCGCCTTCTTCCATGCGCCGGGCGACACGATTGAAAGTTTCGTCCGCCAAATCTTCGGCAAAGGCGCAACCGCGCCAATCAAAAAACGTCACGAGCACGCGGCGTAAATGTTCGTATTCATAGCCAGCCTGATCGCGGTCTTCATGCAATCCCTCCAACAATCTGTTGAAAGAGTCCGCACTCAAAGCCCAACCCTTTTCCCGGCGAGATGGTTCACTCACTCGTTGGTTCTTCCTCATAGCCTGCTTCGCACCTAAGCATTTTTGAGCGGGGCGCGCGCTTCGCAACGCGTCGCCCACAGCTAGACAGCTTCTTAAAGCGGGTGAATGATTGCCGGGAAGCAATCATTCATAGCACCAGTTTTGAGAGAGGGCTTATCAAGCGCAGTATTGCTGAGACAATGACCGCTCTCTCGCACTTTCCAGGCACCGTTCTGGATTTAGAAACGATGCCGCCTGCACCAAACTTTCCCGCCATCAGATTTACCCAGGAGTTTCTTCAACGACTGTGGTTAGAAAAATCGGGTTTCAGATGGCCTATTTGGTTCATTAGTTGGCTATGTCATCGGCACAGCCAACTCCTCAAATCGTTTTGTTTGCTGGCGCACAGGCTCGCCGGAATGTTTTGTATCGGCCGGTTTTGTAGCACCTGAGTGTCATTGCAGAACAGATAAGGACCGATAAATTGCAGCTTTGAAATGCTACAAAAACATGCATCGGGTTTTCTTGTGCGTTGAGCTTTCGTCCAATGAGATAGGATGCGAGCTTGCCACGAAAGTAGGGATCGTTTGGACGGGAATGCGGTTAAGTTGCTTTACAGTACCGGCAAACGTCCTACGCAATGCTGCGTAGCCCAAGAACGAATTGCCTCTTTTCGCCTTTGATTATTTTATAGCGACCGAAGCGTTTTAGGATTCGGAGGTGCTTCGGCTGTTGGGGACGGGCCGCAGTATAGACAAAGCGGTTGCTTAAATAAAGCCAAAATTTGAGCTATCGCAAACAAAATCAAGAATGCTGATGGTCACCCTGCCAAGAGGCGTTTACTTCGACACCTTAGGCCTTTTGATCTGGCTTTATAGTGGTAGCTTGGCTAAGCCGTGCCGGTAGGCGTAAATTGCCAGTTCAAACCGATCTCCGACATCCAGCTTGGAAAAGATGGAGGAAAGATGATGGCGAACAGTAATGACGCTGATGGAAAGCCGGTCGGCAATTTGCTGGTTGCGTAAGCCTTCACCGATTAAACCAATCACTTCACGTTCGCGCTCGGTCAATTGCGCAATCCGGGCCGCTTCGTCTGGTGTGGGAGGTTCAATTTGATGACTCCACATTTCCACCACTTCACGCTGCGGCGGACTGAGCCGCATTGGCGAAACCGCATGAGTCGCCATTGCCAGCACTTCCATCGGTTGGCCGGTTCGCACGCGCCAAAGATCGTTCAACACACGCGCCATCAAAGCCCCATCCAGCCAGACTTCGCCCACATTAACCTTGCGGATGGCTTTAACCAATATATCTGCTGCCTCCATTTTGCGCACGATTCCTACCGCCCCACGGCCTACTGCTTGATGATGGATATCCAAATCGTAAACGCCGGTCAAAATCAAGACGCGGGCATGCGGGGCAACGGCGAGCAACTCTGGCAAGCAGTCCAACCCATGTGTCGCGCCCAAATCCAGATCAAGCAAAATAATGTCGGGCTGTTCGCGGGCCGCCAAGGCGACAGCATCCTGGCAGGTCGCTGCTTCTCCGGCGACGGTCAATCCCGCCTGGTTCTCCAAAAGCAGACGTAAGCCTTCACGGACGATCACTTGATCATCCACTAACAGTAGTCGAATCGCGGGTACAGTAGTCGTGGCTAGCATGTTCATGAATCCGGTTGATGGCGAAATGCGCGGGTTTATGCTGCGGCACTTGCAACACGCGGCAGCTCACGCCAATGGGGGCAATCCTCAACCTGCTCGACTAGCAAGACAGGCACAAATTCAAATTGAAAATAACGGAGTAAATGAAGGGGGAATACAAAGGAAGCTGAGCGTCAGTGAGACCTGTTCACAATCACACCAGGAAACCGGGTTCGGTAGACCGTTTACAAACTATCTCCCGCATAACCATACTGCGCAAGTTGCATGAAAATGTATGTGAATTCTGGTTTGGAAACTCTGTCGCTCTTGAATGTCTTTTATGGACGGCGACAGATATAGCTGCTAAATGCCTGATCGTCAAGGCGGCACGAAAGGTAACCCGCGCCCTGTGATTGAATTGACAAAATTTCGGCATGCGCAGACATCCACCATCCAGCAGGACAGTCAGGGCGGTTGAGTATTAAAGTCGGAAAAAGATTTACTAAATTCTGGCTAAAGGATAATTCTCCTTAGTTAAGAACGATTGTCGCTTGCACCAAAAAAAGAGTGCGCTTACAATCCGCGCCCAGGCAGATCAGTGCTCATAGTTCCACAGTCCCAAAATCCAGCAGCACATTTGTCAAGATAGCTTTTGTTCCGGTCTTGGCCGTTTCGTACTGGGCGGCCATGGTGGGGTGTGTCTGGGAAAGTACACCCAGGTTTGGATCAGTGCGGACTGGTTGAGGAACTATGCGTCACTGCCTCTCCTCACAACCAGACGGCCACTTGATTCACGGGAAGCGCAACAAGGTAGAGAATGAACGGCAAACAAGCGAAGGCCCTCCTCATCGAAGACGATCCGCTTTATGCTCAAGCGATTCGCGGGCTATTTATGGCAAAGGGCGTCGCCTTTGAGTTGGAATGGGCCAGTAGTCTGGCTGCTGGACTGGCGCGTTTAGCGCAAAATGACATTGATATTGTCCTCCTCGACCTGGCCCTGCCTGATAGCGAAGGTTTAGAGACCTTCAACCGCATTCATCGTTCCGTCCCCGAACTGCCCGTCATCGTTTTAACCGCCACCAACAACGACGATATTGCTATCCAGGCTATGCAGGCGGGCGCGCAGGACTATCTGGTCAAGGGCGAAATCAACCGGCATTTGTTGCAGCGGGCGATGCGCTATGCCATCGAACGCCAGCGCAGCGAATCAGCGTTGCGCGAAAGTCAGCGCCTAATTCAAGAGATCGCTGACGTGACGCCCGAGATCATCGCCATTTATGATCTTGAAGAACAGCGTAGCGTTTACGTCAACCGCCAGCTTTCAAACATTCTCGGTTACAGCACTGGCCAATTAACACAACTGACACCCAAAGACTGGGTCGCACCAGATGACTACCCGCGCCTGAATGAGTTGTTTCAGCGCATCCGGAATTGTGCCGACGGCGAGATTCTGGAGATCGAATATCGCGCCAAACACGCCACCAGCAGTTGGCGCTGGTTGCACAGCGAGCTAACTGTCTTTGCCCGCCGTGAAGACGGTGAAGTGCGCCAGATTCTGATCTCTTCACACGATGTGACCGAACGGCGGCGGGCCGAAGAGGCTTTGCGGCAAAGTGAAGAGCGTTACCGCGATTTGGTGGAAAACAGCGGCTTATTGATCGGCACGCATGATGTCGAAGGCCGCTTTTTGAGCTTGAATCGCGCGACCTGGGAATTTTTTGGTGTGGATGAGGCGCGTGATTTACTGGGCCGGCGCATCAGCGATCAGGTGGCCTCGGAAGTGCGCGGCAAGTTCGAACAGTATCTGCAACGCATCGTTCAGGAGGGACGCGCGCAAGGCTTGATGCGCGTCAGGCTGCCGGGCGGCGGCGAACGCTTGCTGGAATTCGATAACTCGTTGCGGAAGGATGTGCCGGGCCAACCGGGTGTGATTCGGTATATCGCGCGCGATGTGACCGAGCGCCGTCAGGCCGAACGCAAAATCCGCGAGAGCGAAGAGCGCTTCCGCCTCATCGCCGAAAAATCCACCGACATGATCGGGCGTTATTCGGCGACTGGCGAAGTGCTCTATCTCTCGCCTGCCGTCGCGCGCATCCTCGGCTATGAGCCTGAAGATTGCGTGGGCCGTTCGATCTACGAATTCTTTCACGTCGAAGACGTCGAGGAAGTGCGGCGCGCGCATACCACGCTGCTCAACAGTCCGCTGACACAGAATGTAACCTATCGCTGCCGCCACAAAGACGGTCATTATGTTTGGTGTGAAAGCAATGCGCGGCTGGTGCGCCAACCCAGTGGCGCACAGGAAATCCTCGCCATCACGCGCGATGTTTCCGAACGGCGCGAGGCCGATGACGCGCTGCGCGAGAGCGAAGAGCGTTATCGCGATTTGTTCGAGAACGCCAACGACATTGTTTTTACCACCGACCTGCAAGGCAATCTGACTTCCTTCAACAAGGCTGGCGAATTGGTGACCGGCTTCACGCGCGAAGAAGTTTTGGAAAAAGGCGCGTTCGCCTCGTTCACGCCGGAGTTTCGCAAGATCGTGCGCGAGATGCTGGAAAAGAAACTGACCGGCAAATCCAAGACGCAATATGAATTGGAATTGACGGCCAAAGAAGGCCACCAACTGATCCTCGAAATCAGCGTGCGGCTCATCACCAAGAACGGCAAGCCCAGCGGTGTTCAGGGCATTGCGCGCGACATCACCGAACGCAAACGCGCCGACGCCGAGCGCGCCAAGTTGATGAAAGACCTCGAATCCGAACGCACGCTGTTACAAGCCGTGTTGCGGCAGATGCCTGCGGGCGTGCTGATCGTCGAAGCGCCTTCCGGCAAAGTCATTCTGGTCAATGAACAAGCCGCTCAGCTCATGCGGCGTTCGATGCAGGAATTGCGCGACGGCGTCAAATTCGAATTCTTCCATCTGGCCGGCAAGCGCTATCAACCGCACGAATGGCCATTGACGCGCGCGATTGACGCGGGCGAAGTCGTGACAAGTGAAGTCCTGCAAACCCGCCGCAGCGATGGCGCGGTCATCACCCTGCAAATCGAGGCCGCGCCCGTCCGCAATAAACGCGGGCGCATCGTGGCGGGCGTGATGGCCTTTAACGACATTACCGAGCGCCGTTTTGCCGAAGAGCAGATACGCGAACAGGCCGCGTTGCTCAACTGCGCCCAGGACGCCATCGCCGTGCAGGATTTAGAGGGCCGCGTGCTGTTCTGGAATCGCGGCGCCGAGCGGCTTTACGGCTGGTCATCGGCAGAGGTGTTGAATCAGCGTCTCGATGAACTGATCTATGCCAACGCGGAGTCGCAGCGCTTTCCTGAAACTCTGCGGCACCTGCAAGAGAAAGACGAATACAAAGTCGAACAGCGCCAACGCACCAAAGACCAGCGCGAGATTATTGTCGAGAGCCGCTACACCCTGGTGCGCGACGAAATCAGCCGCCCCAAATCCGTGCTCGTCATCAACACCGACATCACCAGCCGCCAGCAGTTGGAAACGCAGGTCTTGCGCATGCAGCGCATGGAAAGCATCGGCTCGCTTGCCTCAGGCATCGCGCACGATTTGAACAACGCACTCGCGCCGATCCTGATGGCGCTGCACACACTGCAACAACGCTTCACCGATCAAAACAGCCAGCACTGGCTTAGTCTGATTCGCAAGAGCGCCGAACGCAGCCGCGATCTGGTGGATCAGGTGCTGACCTTTGCGCGCGGGGCCAGCGGCGAACGCTTGCCGCTGGACCTCGACGAGTTGCTGCTCGATCTGGCGGGCATCTTGAAAGAAACGCTGCCCAAGAATGTCAAGTTGGAAGCCAACGTGCCCGACAATCTGTGGCCGCTGACCGGCGATAAAACGCAAATTCATCAAGTGCTGATGAATCTCTGCATCAACGCGCGCGACGCCATGCCGGCAGGCGGCTTGCTGACGGTTAAGGCCGAAAATGTCCAACTCAAACAGGAAGACGTTTGGACTTACGAAGGCGTCAAACCCGGCCCCTTTGTGCGTGTGACTGTCACCGACACCGGCACGGGCATGTCGCCCGAAGTAATTGATCGCATCTTCGAGCCTTTCTATACCACCAAAGAGCCAGGCAAAGGTTCTGGCCTTGGGCTTTCGACCGCCTCCGGCATCGTGCGCGGCCACGGCGGCTATATCGAAGTGAAAAGCGAGATCGGCAAAGGCTCACGGTTCATCGTCTGCCTGCCCGCCGATGTCGAGGCCGATCAGCAACCGGAAGAACCGGCGGCCTTGATTCTGGCCGTAGACGACGAGCCAACCTTATTGGAAGTCACCACGGCGACGCTTGAAACCGCTGGCTATCGTGTGCAGGGGGCCAGCGACGGACACGCGGCTCTCGCGGCCTATCGCCAACGTCCGAAAGAATTCAAAATCGTCTTGATGGACATGGCCATGCCAGGCTTGGACGGCATGACGGCCAGCCAGGCGATGCAGGACATTAATCCGGACGTAAAAATCATCGCCACCAGCGGCTTGCGCTCGCAACAAAACATCGAAGACGCCAAGCGCGTGGGCGTCAAGGCTGTTTTGTGGAAGCCCTATACTGCTGACGAATTGCTGGATAAAATCGCTGAAGTGATTCGGCAATAAACGCCGCCCTGCCCCAGCAAGCCGCAGAAACTGCTTGCGCGGCATGGGCGAACTCCCTACAATCGCGCGCATCCCTAAATTGATCTGACTGGCATCCTCGCTTAACTGGTCTCACTGGTCATCGGGTACGTTGGCGGCGCGAAGTCGCCTTTGAGCTTCCGGCACATTCGATACAAGGCTCTTGCTCGCCCGGGCCGGAGCGCCCCACACAAATTTCGTTACCCTCGTTTGCAATTGTTTGTTTGCTGGGCTTTGCTCGGCGCAAGTTCTTTTTACTGGTTTGCGTCAACTGCCGCGCCTCCGGTTGAGGCTTGGCTGGGTTCGCCAAATTCAAATGTGGTGCCGTTTCCAGGATAGGTGTGAAGATGTCAAAAAAGGTTTTGGTGATTGAGGATGACCGCTTGCACAACCAAGTGGTCGCGGGGCTGGCGCAAGCGCAAGATAGCGCCTTTGAATTTGAATTTGCCGAGCGGCTCTCGACCGGCTTGGCGCGGTTGGATAAAGGCGGCATTGATGTAGTGCTGCTCGATCTGGCGATGTCTGATGCCGAAGACCTCGCCATTCTGATCGAAGCGAAACAACAACAATCTTCGCTACCGATTATTGTGCTCACACCCAATAGCAATCAGGAAACGGCGCGGCGCGCCCTGCAAGCGGGCGCGCAAGAATGTCTGCCCAAAGCGCAGCTCGATCAAACTTCGTTACGCAGCGCGTTGCAATCGGCGGTCAGCAGCCGTGTGGCTGAAGTAGATGACCTAGGAAAAGCTGCTTCAAGTAAAGGAAGTGGCGCAAGTGGTGGAAATGAAAGCGGTGGCAGCCCTGGTAACGAGGGCAAACCGGAAGGCGAAGGTGAAAAGGTGTTGGTGGAATTGAAGGGACAAGCCTTGATTGACGAACAGAGCCGCGCGGCGTTGCGGGCCGTTGAAGAGCGTTACCGCACGCTGGCCGAACATTCAACCGAAGTGATTGCGCGTTGCGCGCTCGATGGGCGTTGTCTGTATGTTTCGCCCTCGGCGCGGCGCATCCTCGGCTATCAGGCCGAGGCTTTGTTTAACAAACCGTTCCAGCTTTTCGTCCATCCCGAAGACAAAGAGAAGGCGGAGGCTTTGCGGCTGCGCGCCTTGGGTGAAAATCACGCCAGCGAAACCTATCGCTATCGCCATCAGGACGGCCATACGCTTTGGCTGGAAACCGAAGCCCGGCTGATGCGCAACCCGCAAACCGGCGCGCCGCACGAAATCGTTTTTGTCGCCCGCGACATCACCCATCGCAAACAGGCCGAAAAACAAATGCGCCAGCAGGCCGCCTTGCTCGACAGCGCGCGCGACGCCATCTTGATGACCGATCTCGACGACCGTGTCGAATTGTGGAGCAAAGGCGCCGAGCGCATTTACGGCTGGACGGCGGAAGAGGCGCTGGGCCAAACGCTGGGCAAATTGTTTTACCCCGAAGGCTCGCCCAAATTCGATCAGGCGCGCGGCAAAGCTCTTGAACACGGCGAATGGTCGGGCGAAACCAAACAGCGCACCAAAGAGGGCCGCGAAATCACCGTCGAGGGCCGCTGGACACTGGTGCGCGACGAAGCCGGTCAGCCCAAATCCTTCCTCGTCATCAACACCGACATCACCGACCGCAAACGCATTGAAGCGCACCTGCTGCGCGCCCAGCGTATGGACAGCATCGGCGCACTCGCTTCAGGCATCGCGCACGATTTGAACAACGTGCTCGCGCCCATCCTGATGTCGCTGCGTCCGCTGCAACAAAAGCTTGCCGACGATAATTCGCAACGCTGGCTCTCGCTGATTCAAAAAAGCGCCGAACGCGGCAAAGACCTGATCGGCCAGGTGCTCACTTTCGCCAAAGGGACGACCGGCGAACAGGCCCCGTTGCAACTGACGCATCTGATCAAAGACATTGCGCGCATCCTCAAAGAGACGCTGCCGCGCAACATCGAACTCGATACCGAATTGCAGAGCGATCCGCCCTACGTCATTGGCGACACCACGCAGTTGCACCAGATGCTGATGAATCTGTGTCTGAACGCGCGCGACGCCATGCCCCAAGGCGGGCACTTGCGCATCGAACTGGAAAGCCTGCTGCTGACTGAAAAAGAAGTGCCGCCGCAAACCGGCATTACGCCGGGCCGGTTCATCCGCGTCACCGTTAGCGACACGGGCACCGGCATTCCCGCCGACCTGTTGGATCGCATCTTCGATCCGTTCTTTACGACCAAAGAGCACGGCAAAGGCACCGGCCTCGGCCTTTCGATTGCCATCGGCATCGTGCGCAGCCACGGCGGTTTTATTGACGTGACCAGCGAAGTCAACAAGGGCACGCAATTCAAAATCTACCTACCCGCCAGCGACGCCGTCGCCGCTGACATAGACGAAGAGCCGGAAGACGACATGACCGCCGGGCACGGCGAATTGGTGCTGGTCGTGGACGACGAAGAGAACATCCGCGAAGTCGTCGAGGCCACGTTGCTGGCTTCAGGCTACCGTGTCTTAACGGCAGAAGACGGCGAAGTGGCGCTGCGCCTTTACGAACAGCATCAAGGCGAAATCAAAGTCGTCTTGACCGATCTGATGATGCCCAAAAAAGACGGCGTGACCGCCATCCGCGAAATGCGCGCGCTCAATCCGCAGGTCAAAGTTATCGTCACCACCGGCGTCAAACTCTCCGGCTATCACGCCGAGGCTAACAAAGTCGGCTTCGGCGTTTTTCTGCCCAAGCCTTATACCGCCGATGAATTGCTGACGGCACTCGATAAGGTGTTGCGGAAGGAACAGTAGCCGGTTGTCGGTTGTCAGTAGTCGGTAGTCGGTAGTAATTTGTCGGCGTCCGGCAGCGGCCTAAACTGAAAAGCAATGGTGCTGACAACTGCTAACCGGCAACTAACCACCGAGAACTAATAACCGACTACCGAATACTGACTACCGACTACCGAAATGCAAAATCCACCCTTGCTCTCGATCTTGATGCCTGTTTACAACGAGGCCAAGACCATCCACGAAATCATCAAAAAAGTCGAAGATGCCAACATTGGCGACGTCCGTAAGGAACTGATCATTGTTGACGATGGCTCAAAAGACGGCACCCGCGATGTCCTGCGCGAGATGAGCCAGACCTCGCCCCACAAGATTTATTTTCACGGCCAGAATATGGGCAAAGGCGCGGCCTTGCGCACGGCGCTGCATTACGCCACCGGCGATGTCGTTCTCATCCAAGACGCCGATCTGGAATACGATCCGGCTGAGTATGGCGAACTCATTAAACCCGTCATTGAGGGCAAGGCCGATGTGGTTTATGGCTCACGCTTGACGGGGGGGAAGGTGGGGCGCGCGTTCAATTTTTGGCACTACCTCGGCAACAAGCTGCTGACCTTTATCACCAACATCCTTTACAACGCGATCCTCTCGGACATGGAGACCTGTTACAAAGTCTTCCGCGCCGATGTCATCAAGAGCTTCTTGATCAAATCGAACCGCTTCGATTTCGAGCCGGAGATCACCGCCAAAGTACTCAAACGCAAATACAAGCTCTATGAAATGCCCATCTCGTATTACGGGCGCGATTTTGCCGAAGGCAAGAAGATCACCTGGCGCGACGGCTTCGCGGCAGTGTGGGCGCTGGTGAAGTATCGGTTTGTGGATTGACCTGGGTGCGCAGGCATCCCTGCCTGCGGCGTGGCGTCAGACGGGCACATGCTGACAGGCATCCCTCTGGCTTTATTTCGTCTGACGCCCTGCCGCAGGCAGGGATGCCTGCGCACCCAGGTTGTCCGGCGCTTCCAATTGCAATGGCACACCCGGCGACACCGCGTCACCAAACAACAACCGCAATTCAGTCCTTCCCACAGGCGTCTCTGGCGGAATCAGCAAATTGACCTGATGCCCGCCAAACCGCGCATCCGCGCCGACGTAACTCGGTTCGATTACCTGTTCACCAATCTGCAACCGAACATTCTCGACACTCGCTCCGGCGGGCAAGTATTTGACGTAAAGCATCACCCAGGCTTTTGCGCCGCGCGTGTGTACATCCGTGCCGTAATCGCTGGCGTTGCGCACGGTCACGATCACGGGTCTCAGCGGCTCCGGCTCGCAGAGCGAAAGCAACCCCGGTGCGCTTGGTTTATCGCCCGCCTGGCGCGCTCGTACTTCAACACAGCCGACAGCCAAACCCGCCGGTAGCCACGCCTCGACTTGCCAAAATGACGCACTCCAATCGCCATCCACCGGCCCGACGTAGCAGGGCAGGAGTGTGTGCTCGCCAAGTTCGACCACGACCGAATTGGCGTCCGCCGTTGACTCCAGGCCCTCCAACACCAAAGACAGACAGGCGTGATCGCCGCTGATGGGAACCTGCTTGAGCGCGCGGTTGTCGTGGCGGCCCGCTTCCACGATTCGCAACGATACGTGGCGGTCGCTTTGACCGTCTGGCCGCTTGCGCCATGTCACCCAGCAATACTGCGTGCCCGCGTCAAAGAGCCGCAGCAATTGCGCGCCCAACTCTCGTGCCGTTTGCCGCAACGCGCTTTCCGGCAAGGCCGCACCCGTCCAAGTGTCGTGTGCCTGTTCTAAAAACGCCGCATCCGCCGTGCTGTTGACGCCGAACTTGCAGATTCCGCCCGGTTTCAACACGCGAAACGCATCCACTAAATTCGCGCGAATCACCGCCGCGCTCGGCACGTGCTGAAACACATACGCCGAAAAGACCAGATCGAAATAATCACTGGGCAACGCCGCAAAATCGCAGCCGCTGGTCTCGTGGCAATGCACGTTGGGGAAGGCGCGCAAGCGTTCGCGCGCCTGTCGAATCATCTCACCCGAAACGTCCACGGCGTGGACTTTGCCAAACAGTCCGGCCAGATGTTTGGTCATACGCCCGATGCCACAACCGATTTCCAGCACGCGCAATTTGCTTGGAGCGCGGCCCTGTGTCAGGAAACCCAGTTCGGCGCGCAACAGCTTGTCCACTTCGGCACGGCCCGTCTCGTCAAATTCCGCCTCGTCTTGTTCGACGCGGACGGTGTTGATGTACCACTTGGCGTTTTCGCGCGCGCGCGCGTTCCAATCGCGTTTCATCACGCTGCTGTAGTCATTGCTGATTGGTTCACTCATCGGCGAGCAAAGTACTACAGGCGCTGGGCGGAATTAAAGGCGACCTGGGTACGCACCGCTGCCAGCGTGCGGCCATCGCGGCAGGCGGGACAAGGCCGGAGGATTTCCTTTCAGCCTCAATCGGTATAACGCCGAGTCTGCACGCTGGCAGCGGTGCGTACCCAGGCTTCCCTTGTCACTGCTTCAACCTCTGTTGTACCTTGCCCGCGCCTATGACAACTCAATTCACACCCTTACCCCAAGCGGACAGCGCCTTGCGCGAACGGCTTGCCGCAGTGATAGACGAACAGCGCGATGCTTTTTTTGCCAGCGGCTGGTGGCACAGCATTGATCTGGGCCAGGGCCGCATCACGCCCGGCGTGCACAAGTTGGAAGAGCTGCGCGACAACTACACGCGCTTTGGCTTGCCCGAAGATTTGACCGGCAAACGCTTGCTCGACATCGGCTGTTGGGATGGCTTCTATACCTTTGAAGCCGAACGGCACGGCGCGCAGGTGACTTCAGTAGACGTCTTTCAGCCGCAGACCTATTTTGCCGCGCGGCGCGAACTGCAATCCAAAGCCGAATTTCATGAGTTGAGCGTTTACGAACTCGACCGCGAAAAGCTTGGCGCTTTCGACATCGTGCTGTTCCTCGGCGTGCTCTATCACCTCAAACATCCGCTGCTGGCGCTCGAACGCCTCTGCGCCATGACCAAAGACGTCGCCATTATCGAAACGCATGCCGTAGACAACATCTTTCCCACCGAGCGCCCGGTCATGGAGTTTTACGAGATTGATCAACTCGGCGGGCAATACGACAACTGGTGGGGGCCGAATAGCACTTGCGTGATACAACTGGCGCGCGCCGCCGGGTTCGTGCGCGCCGAACCGTTGCGGCTGGAACCCACGCGTGTTGCGGTCAAAGCCTATCGCAATTGGCCCGCGCCAGAATTGGAAGCCACGCCTTCCTTGCGCATTCGCCGCATCATCAACGCCTGCACCGATGAGGTGTGCTTCCCACGCATAGGCCGCCACGCCTATCTGGCGCTGATGGTCGAAGGCTTGCCCGTTGACGCTCAGCGTGAAAACGTGCGGCTGGAGATTGGGGGCTTCGGTTCCTTCGCCGTCTATTTCGGCGTATCGCGGCATGCGGAAGATGCGGGCTGTGTGCAAATCGCCGTGCCGATTCCGCCGGGGTTGAATGCTGGCAACGTAGTGGTGCGCCTGTGGTACGAACGCCAGCGCGCGGCGGACGCTGAGATTGAATTGATCGAAGGCAGTGAGTGGTAGAAGCCATGTACAGCAGGCTGCCAGCCTGCTGCTGCCGTGCCAATGGCGGAATGGCAGCAATTATGGCGCTATGGTGAGTTATCAGCAGGCTGGCAGCCTGCTGTACATTTATCCGGGAGGAAATATCGTGGCTGACGAAGTGATTCTGACCCAAGTCGAAAACAAAGTGGCGACCCTGACATTCAATCGCCCCGAAAAATTGAATGCGTTATCGCGCGAGTTGTTGTCGCAATCCATCGAAGTGTTGAAACAATGGGGCCGCGACCCGGAAATAGGCGCCATTGTCGTCACCGGTGCGGGCCGCGCGTTTTGTGCGGGCGGCGATGTCGGCAATATGGCGAAGGAGAACGACGCGCCGCCGCAAACGCTGGAACAACAGATTGACGGCTTGCGCGAGATGCAGGAGCTTTCGTGGCTGCTTTACAACCTGCCGAAAGTCACCCTCGCCGCCGTCAACGGCCACGCAATGGGCGCGGGCTTGGGCGTTTGTCTGGCCTGCGATCTGCGCATCGCTTCGGAAAACGCTAAGTTCGGCACCGCGTATGCGAAGGTCGGTTTCGGCGGCGATTTCGGCACGACGTGGTTGCTGGCGCGTTATGCCGGCGCGCCCAAAGCCAAAGAGCTGTTCTTCCTCGGCGACATCATTGATGCAACGGAAGCGCACCGCATCGGCCTCATCAATCGCGTCTTGCCGCACGACAGTTTGCTGAGCGAGGTCCAAGCCATCGCCACGCGTATCGCCCACGGCCCGTTGACCAGCTATCGCTATATGAAAGCCAACGTCAATCTGGCAATGACGACCGACTTCCGCACGCTGCTGGATCGTGAAGCCGAAACGCACCTACGCTGTGGGCAGACCGAAGACCACAAGGAAGGCGTGCGCGCCTTTCTCGAAAAACGTCCGCCGAATTTTTCAGGCCGCTAAACCGGGACGGTACCGCGCGCGTCAGCAAGCGGCGCGTCACTGCTGGCGGATTGGCGTAAGAGTAGAGCCTCCGCTTACTGACGCGCGCGGTACCGTCCCGATCTCAGGAGCAAATCATGGAATTCCGCGAGATCATTTACGCCAAAGACCAGCACGTCGCCACCATCACACTCAATCGTCCGGCCAAGCTGAACGCCTATTCCGAAGTGATGGTGCACGAGCTGTTGGCCGCGCTGGCCGATGCGCGCGATGACGACGCGGTGCGCGCCGTGATTCTGACCGGCGCGGGGCGAGGCTTTTGTTCGGGCGGCGACATCTCGACCGACTTTCAATATCCGGCGCGCTATCGCGGCCATAAGATGGAAGCCATGCTCGAAATGCGTGAGAACATGCACGTGCTGGTCAAATTCCTGCGCCGCTTCGACAAGCCTACGATAGCCGCCGTCAATGGCGCGGCGGTCGCGGGCGGGCTGACGTTGGCGTTGTGTTGTGACTTTCGCATTGCTGCCGAGAGCGCGAAGCTGGGCGATACGAGTTTGAAGTTCGCCCTGATTCCCGATGAAGGCGGCGCGTATCTGTTCCCCAAATTCATGGGTTTGGAAAAGGCGCTCAAGATGTCGCTCTTTTCCGAAGTCTACCCGGCGCGGCAGGCCAAGGAACTCGGCTTGGTGACGGAAGTCGTGCCGGATGCGGAGTTGATGGCGACCGCACGGGCGTGGGCGGAACGCCTCGCTGCCGGGCCGCCGATTGCTATCCGCATGACCAAACGCATGATGTATAAGCAGCAGACGATGGATTTGGAGAACGCGCTCGAAGACGCCGCGCTCAGCGTGATGGTGACGAACTATTGCGAAGACGTGAAGGAAGGCACGGCGGCTTTTCACGAGAAGCGGCAGCCGCAATTCAAGGGCAAGTAACGCTGAAAATTTCAAGAAGCAGAGTTTCCGAATTGAACCCGCGAAGCGGGTGGCCGGAATATAGCCCAGGGTGAAGGCGCAGCCGGAACCCTGGGAATAGATGCCAATCGTCAACAAGCCCGTGAAACGGGCGACAGACAATGATCCGTCGCCCGTTTCACGGGCTTGTCATTTACGCGCTCGACACTGACGCCCTGGGCTTTATGCTGCCACCCGCATTCGCGGGCTGGTAAGCGTCTACCGCATAAACCTGCGCCGGACAGCCAGCGCCAAGAGGGCGGCTTGGGCCGGGCCGAGGACGGTTTCCAGGGAGACCAGGAAGCTGCTCCATAAGCCCTTCGGCTTTGGTTCGGGCTTTTGCAGGATGCTGACGTTGAACGAGTACAGCGCGGCTTCGCGCCAGCCCAGCCGTTTGGGCGGGAGGTCGGGCGCGGTGGGTGGCGCAGTGTTGGCAACGACGGTTGCCGGTGGCGCGGCGGTTGGGGCTGTGGGCACAAATTCGCTGCGCTTGTAACCGAGCGTTAAGAGGGCGAGCAGCGCCACGAAGACGAGAAAGGCGCGGCCTACGCTTTCCCCATAGCCGCTCGCCAGCCAATACCACCAATCCAGCCGCCAGGGCACGAAGCCGTGAAACTTCTCAATCCGGCGCGCTTCAAAGGCGTTGTAGCGAAAGCGGGAAGCCTCGTGATACCGATGGTTCGCTTCGGCATTGTCGGCAAGCTGTCGGTAGGTGATTGCCAACAGGCGATGTGGCGCGCTGACTTTGGCTTCACTTGCGCTCTTTAATTCTTCCTTCAGCCGGAAATTCCACTCAACGTCAACAAACTCAAACTTGCGGGAATCAACATTGATAAACCAATTCGGACGTAGAATCAGCGTATGAAACGAAACCCGCTCAGGCTTTTCGAACTTCGCAAATTGGAGGTCAAGGTACGCCTTCTCTCCCAAGGCTTTCCTCTCTTTTGAGCCAGCGAAATGGGCATAGTCTTTGAAGCTTGCGCCGTAGAAGTCAGCCTCCGCACTGAAGCTTGCGCCCATGAAGTAAGCATCCGCACTGAAGTTTGCGCCGCTGAAGCGGGCCTTCGCACTGAAGCTTGCGCCCTCGAAGTTGGCCTCCGCACTGAAGCTCGCGCGGCTGAAGTAAGCCTCCGCACTAAAGCTTGCGCCCATGAAGTAAGCCTCCGCGCTGAAGCTTGCTTTGCTGAAGGTGGCCTCCGTATCCGCACTGAAGCTTGCGCCGCTGAAGGTGGCCTCAGCACTGAAGCTTGCGTCGCTGAAGCTGGCATCCGCACTGAAGCTTGCGCCGCTGAAGCTGGCCTCAGCACTGAAGCTTGCGCCGCTGAAGCTGGCCTCAGCACTGAAGCTTGCTTCGATGAAGTAGGCCACCGCACTGAAGCTTGCGTCGCTGAAGTCGGCCTCAGCACTGAAGCTTGCGTCGCTGAAGTCGGCCTTAGCACTGAAGCTTGCTTTGTGGAAGTCAGCCTTTTCAGGGAACCACACACCATAAAAGTTGTAATCCTGTTCAGCCAATTTTTTGCTGATGGCAACACGGAAACCCTCAAGTTTATCTGTGCCAGGGTAATGCAGCACACAGTAGTTTTTGCCCTCGTGTTGCTTAAAGAAAGGCTGGTTTGTACAGGCAGATCGGTCCACCCATTCGCAGCCACAGGTGAAATCGTCACTGGCATTCAGCGTCTCAGGCGTGGCTGTGCCGGGATAATGCCGTAGACAGTAATGCTGCCCTGCGGCGTTCCTGAAGTAGCGCCCCGGCTGGCACTCCGCCCGCAAGTGTTCCGCACAGGCACAGATCGAATTGTTCTCGTCGGATGTCATAACAGCGTTTCAAAGTAAGGCAGAAGGAAGCCTTAAAGCTTCATATCTCTCAAGCTCTCCAACACAGTCAACGGGCCATCAAGCAGTTGGGTGCTGGATTCTTACCACAGGCTTGCAGCGGCGGACAATCCGTCTCTGTTCCAAGCGTTCATTCATTGCACGTCAGCAGGCCGCAATTCCGCCATCGCATTCGCCCGCGCCGGAAAAATGCGATCCCGCCAATGCAACAGCGGTTGTTCGATCAGCTTGCCCAGCGCCGCGCCGTACAAACAACTCAGCACGACGTAAACCGCCATCACGATGGCCCAGCGCGCCGTCACCGGCAGCCAGGGTTGCAGCGCTTCGTAAAACCATTTGTCGAAGCGGTAGCGGAACGGGTTCAAATGCCAGAGGTAGATGCTGTAACTGTGCAAGCCGACCCAGGCGATCAGGCGGGAGAGGCGGCTCGCCAGAAACTTGCCCAACAACCCTTCGCCCAGCGGCGTGAAGACGGTGGCCATCAGCAGCGCCGCGTAGCCCAAGCCCAACACAGTAAAGCCGGGCATGTAGAAAAACTCGCCGCCTTTTTCGGGCACGACGATGCCCGCCAGCACGAACAGCGCGCCGCCCAGCAGCAGCCAGCGCCGGTGTTGCAAGATGGATTTCAGCACTTCCGGGTGCAAGTGATTCAGATAGCCCAGCAGCACGCCGAAAAAGATGCCGTCGGTGCGCAGGTGCGTCGAGAAAAACAGGAACGTCCAGTTCAAGCCGAGCTGCTCTTTCATCTGCTGCGACACAATGCGCAGCGCCAGCCCCAGCGTCAGCATGCCAAAGGCGATCAGCGGAATGGCCGGAAAATGTTTGCCTTGGGCGGGCTGCAAGCATGGCGCAAACGTCAGGAAGGCCGTGATGATCGTCAGTTGCACGCCGAGGAAGAGCAGGAAGCGCGGGTTCAGATACGAGCGCAGATACTCTTGCATCTCCAACGGCGCGGCACCGAGCGTCAGCCAATGCAGCAGGAAATATGTCAGCGTCAGCAGCGCCGCATAGCCCGCGATCAGCAGCACGAAGACGCGCAGCGCCTTACGCCAATCAGGCTGCGGATTCGACGCGAGCGCGACGATGAAGGGTAGCGCCAGATAGAAATGCTCTTCGACGGCGAGGCTCCAGGTGTGCACGGCGGGCGTGAGCACGTAACTTTGCAGGTGCACAAAATTCGGCAGCATCAGCGCGAAGACCTGGCGCGGCGTGCCGTGCGTGCCTTCCCAAATGTAGGCCAGCAGCACAAAGACTACGTAAACGAAATAGGCCGGCCAGATTTTCAAGCCGCGCCGGATGAGGAAACGCACGGTGTCTATACGCCCGCTCTGCTTCCATTCTTTGAAGAGCAGGCCGCCAATCAGAAAACCGCTGAGCACAAAAAACAAATCAATCGCCGTCAGCCCGAACAAGCCCCACACGTGCGCGAAGCCTTCGAGCTTGCCTGCGAATTGCGGATACCACGTCGGATGGCGGCCCAGCACCATCAGGATGGCGAAGCCGCGAATGAAGTCGAGTTGCAGCGAACGGGATTGGTCGGCGTAGCGCCGCGTGGTGGATGCTTGCATCGTGGTGGGCAGTATAGGTCTTGCTGAATTTTTGCGGCAAGTGCGTTACTCTGGGTACGCACCGCTTCCAGCGTGCGGGCGTGGCGTCAGATAGAAAAATGCCGGAGGGGTTTCCTTCCAGCATCAGCCGGTCTGACATCACGCCGCAGGCAAGGATGCCTGCGCACCCAGGGTCATGCGTCTTTCATCCAAAGCAATAACAATCCTGCTGCTCACGCTGTTGCCGTTTATCTATTTCTATCCGGCGGTGCTGGGCGACGTCACGTTGCTGCCGGGCGATGGCTGGTTGCAAAACCTGGGCGTGCGCATCTTCATCGGCGAGCGGTTGCGGCACGGCGAACTGGCGTTGTGGAACCCGTACATCTTCGCCGGGATGCCGCTGCTGGCGAGCGTGTATCCGGGCGCGCTCTATCCGCCGAACTGGTTGTTCGCGGTCTTTGCGCCACGGCTGGCGGCGAATCTGGTGGTTATCACGACCTTTCACATTGCGCTCATCGGCACGTACCTGTTTGCGCGCAAGAGCGGCAGCAATCGCGTGGGCGCGCTGTTGGCGGGCGTGGCGTTCAGCTTCGGCGGGTTCATGGTGAATCACATCAGCCAGACTTCGCGTATCGCGGCGGCGGTGTGGTTGCCGTGGGTGTTGCTGGCGCTGGCGGGTTGTGTCGAAGCAGCGATGGTTGGATCAAGATGGCGTGCTTGGCGTTGGGTGGCGTTGGGCGCGCTGTTTATCGCGTTGCAGTTCTTTGCGGGCGAACCGCAGATGTTGATTTTCACGGCGTTGGTGTGCGGGTTTTATTGCCTGTTTGCGTTGGGGCAATTCAGCGATTGGCGGCAACGCGGATATTTTCTGGTTGCGTGCGTCGCGTTAGTCACCGTCGGCGTGTTGTTTGCGCAAATGCAGTTGCAGCCGTCGCTGGAATTGCTGGCGCAAAGCGAACGCAACGATCCGGGCGCCTTATTTTTTGCGGGCTATTCCTATCCGCCCTGGCAACTGCCCGCGCTGATCTTTCCGTACTTTTTCGGCGGCGCTTTCTTTGGCCCGTATCACACCGAATACTGGGGCCGCGACATTGCGGGGATTATGTGCGGCTACGTCGGCTTGCTGACGTGGTTGCTGGCCTGCGTGGCTGTCGGCAAAGGACGGCGTGATAGGCGCGTGTGGTTGTGGGTGACGGTGGCGGTCGTCGCGGTCGTGCTTTCGTTCGGCGGCTATCTGCCGTTCGGGTTGAATGAATTGCTTTATCGCGTGCCGGGCTACAAGACGTTTCGCGGGTTGTACCGGCATCAGTACGAATTGACGTTCGCGCTGGCGCTGCTGGCGGCGTTGGGCGTGACGAAGCTGGGCGAATTGAATGATACCCCGCGCCGCCAGGCCGCACGGTTTGGCATCATTGCGTTGGGCGTCGTCGTGTCGGTCGTAGCGGTGTTGTTCCGCTTCTTTCCGAACAAACTGGCCTCGTTGCCGTTGCCCGCGAATGCCAGCTCATTGATGAATCCCGAAGCATTCGTGCCGCTGGTTAGCTTTGTACTCAGTGCGCTGGCTGTTTGGTTTTATGTGATCCCTCAGTCCGTAATCTCCAATCTCAAATCTGCAACTCTGTTGATTGTGTTGCTATTGGATGTCACCGCTTACGGCCATTTCTTTCACTGGAAGACCGGCAAGTTTGACGTTGCGCAGCGGCTGGCCGATCCGCCCGCCGTGCAGGCGATCAAAGCGCGTGAAGCTGATCTGAACAGCTTTCGCCTCGCGCATTTGATGCTGTTGCCGTATGACTACACGGCGAATTGGCCGGCGGATGACAATTTTGATCGCCTTGATTACCCGAATACTTCGATGGCGCGCGGGCTGCAAAGCGTGGCGGGCTATGACATTTTGCGCCCAATTCGCATCGGCGAAATGACGGGCACGGCCAATTCCGCCATCGCGGGTTTTTTGCAGGAAAGCGGCAGCTTTGCCGTGGCGGATCGCGACTTTGATCTGCTCAACGTGAAATACCTACTGGTTGGGCAGGGAGGTGCAAAAGGCAAAGAGACCGGGACAACGTTTGACGGCATGCACTTCGCGCAATCGCCCTGGAATCTGGATTTCAAACCGGGATTGACGCTGACGACAGACGCGAGCGGCGTGGCGGCGACTGAATTGGCGGTAGTTTCGACGCTGACAAATTCAACGAGCTTGCCCGACGGCGCGCCGGTCGTGAAGTTGAAACTGTTCGCGCGCGATGGCCGCGTGATCGAACGCGAATTGCAGGCTGGGCGCGATTCCTCTGAATGGGCATATGACCGGGCCGATGTGCGCGCCAACATCCGGCATCAACGCGCGCGCATTTTTGCCAGCACTGCGGCGGGTGAGTTCGAGTCGCATCAATACTTCACGCGGTTGCCGTTCGAGCGCGCCGAGATCGAACGCATCGAATGGATGCAGGTGTGCACTGACGCTTCAATCGTGCTGTTGAATGTGGCGTTGCACGAGGCGGCGACGGGGCGTTCGACGCCGGTCGCGCCGTACTATTTGCCGCCCGAACGCTGGCGCAAGCTGGGACAGTTTGAGCAGGTCGCGCTTTACGAAAACCTGCGCCAGTTGCCGCGCGCGTGGTTTGTGAGCGAGGCGCGCGCCTTGCCGAAAGCGCAGGTGCTGGCGACGATTCGCAACAGCAAGCTGCCTGATGGCGCGCCGTTCGACCCGGCGCACACAGCGTTGTTTGATCTGGAAGATTTCGGCAGCGGGGAAGTACGCTTGCCGCCAGTGACCGCTGCGGCCAATGCCCGTGTGGAAGTGACGCGCTACGAACCGCAGCGCATTTCATTGACGACTCACAACGAGCAGCCAGGTTTGCTGATGCTGAGCGAAATGTACGATCTCGGTTGGTACGCATACATTGACGGACAGAAAACGCCGGTGCAGCGGGTTGATTACAACCTGCGCGGCGTTGCGGTTCCGGCAGGTGCGCAGCGGGTCGAATTCGTTTATCAAGCCCCGGCGTTTCGCAAAGGCTTGGGTTATGCAGCGGCAGGTGTGTTGCTGTTGTTGCTTGGTGGTTTGTTTTGTTGGCGGCAGACAAGCGGGCAATTGAAGAGCAGCCTTGCCGCAGATGAACGCTGAGATACGCCGATCAGTGCTGCTGTTCAATGATGTAGGACATACGCAGAAGCATTGTCACAGAGGCACGGAGTCACAGAGTTAGATCGGGTTGCAATTGCGTGTACGGGGTGGGACAGCAGGACGGTACCGCGCGCGTCAGCAAGCGGCGCTCGCCCTGTGCACGCAGAGGTCTCACGCGGCAACACCGCTTGCTGACGCGCGCGGTACTGTCCCGGCGCATGAAGTTTCCCGTACATGCGAGTGCAAACTGATCTGAGACTTAAACTCCCAGCAAACCTTCTCTCTGGCTCTATGTCTCGGTGCCTCTGTGGCAAAGTTTCCGGCTTTGCGTAAGCCCTCTGATGTTTATCTGATGTTTATCTGATGTTTATCTGCGGTTATCTGCGTTCATCCGCGGCTGAAAGGCTCGGCCACGGCTGCCTTCAAATACTTCCGAAACTCTTTCGCGACCATTCCGCGCCAGATTTCGCGGAACTGGGCGAAAAGCATGGCTTGGCGTTCATCCAACGCCGCCAGTAGCTTTTCGAGCAGGGCAATCTGTTTGCCTCTGGGGGATAGCCGCCGTTGCCGCGCCAAATCTTTTGACAACATGGCCCGATGTGTCACGCAATCCTGATAATCGCCCAGGATGTCCTGGCCGCGTTTGAGCAATTCGATCAGCAGCGCCAGCCGGTCGGGGTAAAATTCGCGCGTGCTTTCGGCGCTGTAACGCAGCCGTTTGCCCGAGATGCGCAGGTTGTGGATTTCCGCCGCCGTCGGTTCATCATCGGCGTTGGGCCAATGCGAATAGAACTCGTTGAGCCGCGTCAGCAAGATGCGCGTGGCGGTTTTGGCGGCGGGCGTGTCAGGGTGAACTTTTTTAACTTTGAAAGCTTTAGCCATTGATGTTGGGAGAAGAGGGCGAGGTTGCGACCGTCACCATTAGCTTTGGGACTTCGCGTTTGAAGCTCACATAGGTTTCGCCGGCCAGAAAGAGCAACAAGCTTTGAAAGCGGCGTTTGCGCTGTTGGCGCAGCCGTTCGAGCAGATTGACGACCAAAGGGCGCTCGGCGGCGGCCACGAGCGTGAGCTTTGGTTTTAATGAATCCAGCAAGACATCCAGGTCACGCACTTCACCGAGCGCGTCCGCCAGGCTTTGCAGCCAGTCTTTCAGTTGCTGGCGTTCTGCCTTGGTCCAACAGGCGGCGAAATTAATGAGCGTCACGCGCAAACGCCGGGTGGCCACGCGCATGTCATGGATGGCTTCGACGTCGCCCAGCCTAACGCCGGCTTCCTGGCTTAGGATCACGGCGAATTGTTCGGCAAAGACCCGTTGCACCATTTGCGCAGTGCTTTCCTGCGGCGGACTTGTAGCGCGCTCAAGCATAAATTTCCTGTCGGGAGGGAAAGTTTGAGTATGACAGAGTTTAGCGGCAAAGCCTTGTGACTGAGAAGGCGGGCGGAAAATTTCTTGGAAAAATTTGCGCGACGGGCTGGAAGAACGCCGCCATTCCGCATTCTTTGCTAGTGCCAGCAAGATCTGCTGGTGTTGATGAAAAGATCGTGGCGGTCCGATGCCGGTAAGAACCCCCGCTGCGGTTTGTTTTCTCGACTTGCTCTTTGGCCGTGGAGGAATTGCTTGTACCCAGTGAGCAGGCAATTCCTTCACCGCTGTCGCCTCAGCAAGCGCCACTCATCTTCTTTCCAATCACTACTCCGAAACAAATTCATCGCTAATAAATTGATCGTCGCATAGGTTTTTTTGCTGGTGCTGCGTATAATCCACGCGCGTCTCAGCAACGCAATCAAACCTCGGAGGACTCAACGATATGCGCGCAGATTTGGCCGATTGGATCGCCCTCAACATGATTCGTGGCATCGGGCCGCGCACCGCCAATCAATTGCTGGCAGAATTCGGCACACCCGCGCAGGTCTTTGCCGCCTCGCGCCTGTGGCTGGAAAAGCTCGGCCTTAAACCCAATACGATTCAAGAACTGCACGACTCTTCCATCCTGGAAAAAGCCAACGCCGAAATCGAACGTCTAGAGGCCTTGCACGCCCGCGTCATCACGCTCGAAGACGAAGATTACCCGGCGCTGCTGCGCGAGATTCACGATCCGCCGATTGCTTTGTATGTGCGCGGCGATTTGCCCAGAGCCTACGCACAACCGTGTCTGGCCGTGGTCGGTTCGCGGCGCTGTTCAACTTACGGCGTGAATACGGCGCAGATGTTGGCGCGCGATCTGGCTGCCAATGGGTTGACCATCGTGTCGGGCATGGCGCGCGGCATTGACGCTGCCGCGCATCGGGGCGCGTTGGAAGTCGCCGAGGCGGGCGGCCAGACCATCGCTATCGTCGGCACGGGGTTGGAAACGATCTATCCCAAAGAGCACAAAGGCTTGGAAGCGGAAATCATGGCGCACGGCGCGGTCATTTCTGAATTTCCGCTGGGCACGCCGCCGCTGCCGCAAAATTTCCCCTATCGCAACCGCATCCTCAGCGGCTTGTGTTTCGGCGTGTTGGTGGTCGAAGCCGCCGAGCATAGCGGCTCGCTCATCACCGCGCGGCTGGCATATGAACAGGGCCGCGAAGTGTTCGCCGTGCCCGGCAATATCACCTCGCAGACTTCGTTTGGCCCGAATTATCTGATCAAAGACGGCGCAAAACTCGTCCAGCAATGGCGTGATGTAGTCGAAGAATTGCCGCTCGACATGAAAGAGAAAATTCTGGACGTCCAACGGCTTGCCGAGCAGAAAGACGGCAATGTTCAGCCGCTGTTTCCCGCCGTTGAATTCAGCGCCAGCGAACGCCAGTTATTGGAAATTCTTTCCGCCGATGTCCCCGCGCACATTGATCAGTTGTTAATGTCCAGCGGGCTGGCCTCAGCTGAATTGATGAATGCATTGCTTAGCCTGGAAATGAAAGATAGAATCCGAGAGCTTCCGGGCAAGAGTTTTATCAAACGGCTGTAAGCAGCGAAGGCATTATCTGAAGTGAGCGTCATAATGGAAATTTGGGGCTGGGTGAGCGGCAGTGTCGAATGGTTAAAGACCCTCGTCTTTGGTGTTTCCGATCAGGTGATTGCTTTGCCAGTCTATTGGGCCGCCCCGCTGATGATTTTGGTGGGGGCGGCAGATTCCTCCCTCCTCTCTTTGCCCGAAGTCAATGACATCATCACCATCACGCGCATCGCGCATAACCCGGCTGAGGTCTGGTTCTTTCCGCTCTTTCCGGCCCTTGGGTCGGTGTTGGGTTGCTCATTGTTGTATTACCTGGCGAGACAGGGGCGCGATACGATTACGAAACGCTTCCACCCGGAAGCGATCAAGCGGGTCGAATTGATCTATCGCCGTTGGGGCTTTTTGTCGCTGGCGATACCGGCGCTGTTGCCGCCACCACTGCCGTTCAAGATTTTTGTGGCGACGGCCGGCGCGCTGGGCTATCCGCCCAAACGCTTTGCCGCCGTGGTGATGATCGCCCGCACGATACGCTATTACTTTTGGGGCTTTGCCGCGTGGGTTTATCGCGAAGAGGTTTTGCAGGCCTTAAAATGGCTGGAAGCGCATTTCGAGCTTATCCTCGGCGCAGTGGTGGGCGGCATCGTTTTCTTTTTCTTAATACGTTGGTTGCTGATGGTGATGAAAAGCCGCGCGCTCAGGGCCGAGGCTTCTTATTCGGATTGAACTTGTCCGGCAAGCTGTCAGCTTGCCGTTGTGTCGGAAGATGACCCCCTTCCGGTTGAATTACTAACTGATGTTACGCGGTGGAAGTTTGACGATTCAGTTTGACCGTGAAAGACGGCGGTTTTTGTGCGCCGGAGGCGCAAGGGACATTAGCCGGTGGTGGAGCGCGGCGCGGAACCACCGGACGGCCAAAGCGCAGCGCGCCAAGCCCTGGAAAGGGCGACAGACGAACTGTGGTCTAGCGCCCTTTCAGGGCTGGGAATCAATCCTGACGCGGTTCCGGTGGTTCCGCGCGACGCTCCACCACCGGCTAATGTCCCTTGCGCCTCCGGCGCGAAGAAGACTGCCAAATTAAAACTCAATCTTTTCACTGCGTAACATGAGTTACTAAAATTATCGAGATCGCAGCAAGCTGGCAGCTTGCCGCTACCGTTGAGGCTTCATCCTTGAAATCATTCGTTGCCAAACTCACCGCCTGGCTCAAATCCGTCCAGGCCGCCCTTATTGCGTTCGGCGCATTCGGTATCTTTACCATCGCTTTGTTGGACGCTTCCTTTCTGCCGTTACCCGGCGGGCCGGACGCCGTCGTGATGACGCTTTCGCATTTGAATCACACCCTGATGCCGCTGTATGTGTTGGCGGCAGTGTTGGGTTCGACACTGGGGTGTTTGTTGCCCTATTGGATTGGCTACAAAACCGGCGCGGCGGCCTTGCGCAAATTCAGCCCGGAACGGCGTGACCGCGTCAGTCAATTATTGGATCGGTACGACACCTGGGCCATGCTGGTCGGTGCAATTCTGCCGCCGCCCTTTCCTTTCAAAATCTTTTTGATTTCGGCGGGCGTCTTTCGCGTCAAAGTCTGGCGCTTCCTGCTGGCGCTCTTCATCGGACGTTGTGTGCGCTATGGATTGGAAGGCTGGATGGCCGTGCGCTATGGCGAACACGCGGCGGATTTGTTCAAACAGCATTATCCAAAGATCGGGCTGGTGCTGGCGGCAGTGATCATTGTGTTCCTCATCGTCAATACGTTGCGCAATCGGAAGAATAGTGACGACGAGGGCGGGGAATTGCCCGATGCCGTTTGAGCGTGCCGAGAAAACGTAAGCCGCAGATAAACAACCAATTTTATCTGCGGCTTGCTTCTTCAAACTCACTTCAGCTTCACCACTTTTTCCAACCACCATTCTCCACCCGTCTGACTCACCACCAGCGTCGCGGTGATGCGGTCGCCGACTTTGAGCCGCTCAAACAGCCGTTTGTCTTTGAGTGGAAACTTCATCGTCATCGCTTCCATGTAATCGGCAATCGCCTCGTGTTCGACCTCGGCCAGCGACAACTGCGGGTAGAGCGCATAGATTTTGCCTTTCAGCACATAGCGTTTCGGCGGCGTGCCAGGCGGATATGGTGTGGGCGCGGGCTGCTGCTCCACACGGCGTGGGACGATGCCGGTTGCTGATGGCGGCGGGGTGGGCGTCGGCGTTGGTTTTTTCGTCTGCGCCGCGCGTTTGCGCCCGGTTTGCGCAGGTGCCCCTTGCGTCAGGCCAAGCACTACGCACAGTCCGCCAAGCAACATCATTCGATAACAACCAGGCATGACTTTCTCCGCTTATTTCTTCCACGCCAGCTTGCCCATAGCGCGCCAGGTGGTCAGTTTGATGCCCAATTCTTTCAGCAGCGCCCGCGTTTCAGGATCGGTGAATGACAGAAAGTCGGCATGGCGTTGTTGCCACGAACCGGTGATGCCTTTGAGTTCGTCATTGTCCAAACCCAAATGCACGATCAATATCGTCACGCCGGGTTTCAGGTTGCGCAGCAAATCGTGATACGCCTTTTTACGTTCGGCAGCCGTCTTGCCCGGCACGCCTGTCACTAGATAATCCAACAGCACAAAACCATCCGCCTCGATCTTGCGCAACGCAGCCTCACCAATCGGCGAACCGGAGGCTTTGCCATACGCCAGCGCTTCGGGTGTCGCGCGCATCACCATCACCGGGATGCCGTACTCTTTGCCGAGCTTGGTGTACACGTCAAAGAAATCCTGCCGCGTATACAGCGTGCCCATGTGCGTGTCCAGGTGCGTGGGCTTGATGCCGAATTGCCGCGCGCGTTCGATCTGCGCGCGAATCTCGGTCTCAATTTCCTGCGGTGTCGCGTGCTTGGCCGTATCCGCTTCCGAACGCCACATGTAGCCTTCGGGGTCGAGCAAGCCTTTGACCTGATCGGGCGGCGCGACCGGACGCCAGCGGAAATACTTCCACTCGCTGGTCAGCGTCAGATGCAGGCCGAAATCCACTTCGGGATGCTCGCGCGCGTAGGCAGCAATTTCCGGCATCCAGGGGCAAGGAATCATGATGCTCGCCGAAGTGACCATCCCGTGTTTGAGCGCCTCCATCGTCGCCAGGTTGACCGCATGCGACATGCCCACGTCATCGGCATGCACGATCAGCACTTTGTCATCGGGGCCGAAGCCGAGTTGTTGTGCGGTGTTTTGCGCGAAAGCGGCGGGCGCGAAAAGAGTAAGTGTTATGAGTATTGCGAAACGAAAATTCATACGTTGAAACCTTTCCGTCGGTTGAATTTCAGCAAGGAAAGCTTGACCCCTCATGTGCTTACCGCTTGCCCGGCGGCCAGGCGAAAAAGAGCGCCGACACCTGACAACTGAACCCTGGCAAGAGCGGCGAACTGAGTTTGTCCTGCGCTCCCAGCGTGCTGACGTGCCGCAACCGCAAACGTGCGCGCCGGTAAATTTCGACCTGCCGGCCAATCCAATCTACGATCCAATATTCCTGTACCCCACGCCGCGAATAGAGTTTGAGCTTGGCTTTGCGGTCACGGTCTTCGTTCTGTTTGCCGGGCGAGAGCACTTCGACAACCAATTCGGGCGCGTGGCGGAAATGGCCGGAGTCGTCCAGCGCATTGACCAAACGTTCACGGCCGATCCACACCACATCCGGTTCGACATCATCGTCATCGGCAAAAACCAAACCGGGATTAATGACGACTTCGCCCAGTTGGCTTTGTTGATTCCAGTCGAACAGGTAATGGCTAAGCGCCGTGCAAGAGTATTGATGCTCAAAGGTGGATGATCTGGACACAAACAACTCTCCTTCGATGATCTCGTAATGTTTGCCTTCATTGCTGTCCAGCAGCAGCAAGTCTTCCGAGGTGAATTTCGGCGCGGCCATTTCCGCCTTCGTGGCTTTCGGTTTGGTAAGTTTTGGCGCCGGTTTCGGGATCAGTATGCGTTGCGGTGTTGCCATAGATACTCCTCGCTTACAGATTGCGCTTTTTCAATTCGCTGACCAAATGCTCGCACGCCCGCACCGTAATTGCCATCATCGTCAGGGTCGGATTCTGACAGCCTTGCGAAACGAAAGCCGCACCATCGGTGACAAAGACATTCGGTGAGTCCCAGACACGATTGAACGGATCGAGCACAGACTTTTTCGGATCGCTGCCCATGCGCGCCGTGCCGACTTCGTGAATGCACAGACCGGGGTTGGCGAGTTGCGCATTGCCGCCTTCGACTTTCCAGCCAGCGGCTTCGGCCATTTCGTTAAGCGTGGCGAACTGGTCTTTGGACATCGCACGCTCGTTGTCGCTGTAGCTGCAATCAATGTGCGCGACGGGAATTCCCCAGGCGTCTTTGACTTCTTTGTTGATCGTCACGCGGTTTTCCGGGCGTGAGAGCATTTCGCCGAAGGCTCCCAGCCAGAAGCTGGCCGGGGCATTGGTCTCACGCACCGTTTGTTTGAAGCGCGGGCCGAAGCCGGGGAAGCTTTTCAGGTGCGGATGCAGCATGGTTTTGTTGGCTTCGCCCTGAATGCCATAGCCGCGCAGGAAATCTTTGTGCTTGTCGAAGACATTGCGGAACTTCGGAATATAAATGCCATTGTTGCGCCCTTCCGAAAAATCGTAGCCGTATTGCGCTGTGTCGGGCACAGTGCCGGTGACGCTGACCGAATAAGTGTGATCCATCAGATGTCGGCCCAACACGCCGGATGAATTACCGAAGCCTTCGGGGTGTTGGCGCGTAGCCGAATTCAGCAGGATGCGCGTGGATTCAATCGTCGAGGCGCAGAGCACGACGACTTTGGCAAAGGCTTCGTAGGACTTCTTCGTCACTTGATCAATGTATGCGACGCCCTTGGCTCTGGCGGTGTTCGTGTCCACGACCAAATGACTGACGACAGCATTAGTGCGCAGCGTCAGCCGCTTCGTTTTCATGGCGGCGGGCAGCGTCGAACCGGGCGTGTTGAACATGGAATTGGTCGAGCAGCCGCGTTCGCAATGGCCGCAATAATGACAAGCGGCGCGCCCGTTGTGTGGCTTGGTCAACATCGCCACGCGGCCCATGATCACTTTGCGCTGTGGCCAGTTCTTTTCAACGGCCTTTTTTAACGCGCGCTCAGCGCAGGTCATCGCCATCGGCGGCAGAAAAACCGAATCGGGCAACTGTGGCAGGCCTTCCGTCGCGCCACTGATGCCGACGAAGCGTTCGACGTGTTCGTAGTACGGCGCGAGTTCTTGCAAACCAAGCGGCCAATCTTCACCATGTCCATCGCGCGAGGCGGCTTTGAATTCATAATCGCTCAGCCGGTACGACTGGCGGCCCCACATAATCGAACGCCCGCCCACGTGCCGCCCGCGAATCCAGTCGAAGCCTTTGCCTGCCGGTGTCGTGTACGGATTGTCCACGTCGTCTACAAAAAGGTGATTGCCGTATTCGGTGCAGGCGTAGCATTTCGACTGAATCGGCTGGCGCGCTTTGAGCAATTCTTCTTGCGGCACTACACCGCGATATTTCAGTTCATAAGGATACGCGACCATTTTGAAATCTTTGTCGGGGTCAAGCATTTTGCCCGCTTCCAGCAAGAGGACGCGCAGCCCTTTTTCGGTCAGTTCCTTGGCCGCCCAGCCGCCGGTCGCGCCGGAACCGACGACAATCGCATCGTAGCTCGCAGTTTTCGCCATCACTTTTTCTCCTGTTGGGATCAATTCGGAATGTTGTGGCGCACAATCTAGTACAAGCCACTGGATGGGGCAATCGCGGAGACGGCACCGGGCGAGACGGTACCGCGCGCGTGAGCAAGCGGAGATTTTGCTTGAAAGCCATTGTGCATTAGCTGACGTCGCCGCTTGCTCACGCGCGCGGTACTGTTTCGCTTGTGCTCTCGCTGCCTGGCAAAGAGAATGTCACTAACTCCTAAGCAGGATCACCAATTATGTCGAATTACACTGTTATCACTTACGAGATACACGATGCCGCCGCGCACGTCACCCTCAACCGTCCCGACAAACGCAACGCCTTAAACGAGGCACTGGTCAGCGAACTCAGACAGGCGCTGACCGCCGCCGCGCAGGACGAAGCCGTCAAAGCGATCGTCATACGCGGCGCAGGCAAGGATTTCTGCGCAGGCGCTGATTTGGCCCAACTGCAAAAAATCGCGCAGGCCAACATCCTGGAAAACGTCGAAGACGCGCTCGGCTTTGCCGAATTGCTGCTGCAAATGCGGCGCATGCACAAACCCGTGATTGCCGCCGTGCACGGGCGCGCGCTGGCCGGTGGCGCGGGGCTGGCTTCGGCTTGCGATCTGGTGATTGCCGCGCGCTCGGCGCAGTTCTGCTACACCGAAGTCAAAATCGGCTTTGTGCCTGCGATGGTGATGGCGATTGCGCGGCGTAACCTGACTGAGAAACGCGCCTTTGAAATCCTGACCACGGGCAAACTGCTGAGCGCCGAAGAGGCCGCGTCGTATGGTTTCATCAATCGCGTTTGCGACGATGATGTATTTGAAGCTGAGGTCGAAGCCTTCGCTAGCGAAGTCACCAGGGTCAGCGCCTCGGCGGTGATGTTGACCAAGTATCTGCTGTATCAAACCGACGGCATGACCTTTGAACAGGCGCTGCGCACGGGCGTTGATGTCAACGCGATGGCGCGGCTGACGCCGGATTGCCAACAAGGTGTGCAGAAATTTTTGAACAAAGCATAGCGACCACAACAATGCGGTACCGGGAGCAGTAGCGACCGGGTGAAGGCTGGCGGGCATTCTAAGCGCCGAACCTCACCCAGTCGCTACTGCTCCCGGTACCGCATCAAAGAGCAAACCTGAATGAGCAGTCCCGAAAACACGCTTCAGACAACCGCGACCACTGAACTCACCCCACAAACGACCCTCACCTTAATAGGCGTCGCGCTCGGCATTTTTATGGGTGCGCTCGAAAACACTATCGTCGGTACCGCCATGCCAACCGTCATTGCGACCTTGGGCGGGATCGAAATTTATAGTTGGGTCGCCGTGGCTTATCTGCTCACTTCGACGGTGATGACGCCGATTTGGGGCAAGATGGCCGATTTACTAGGGCGGCGACCGGCGATGTTTGGCGGCTTGGCGCTGTTCATACTAGGTTCGGCGCTGTCGGGCGCGGCGCATTCGATGGGGCAATTGATCGCTTTTCGCGCCTTGCAAGGGCTGGGTTCCGGCGCGCTCTTTCCGGTTGGGATGACCATCGTGGCCGATTTGCTGACGCTGGAAAAGCGCACCAAGACCATCGCGCTCTTTAGCGGGATGTGGGGGATGGCGAGTTTGTTCGGGCCGCTAGTCGGCGGTTTTTTGACCGAACATTGGTCGTGGCGCTGGGTTTTTTATATCAACCTGCCATTCGGTATGTTGGCGGCGGGGTTGATTTGGGCCAATTACACCGAACGCCACGAGCGCCGCACCAATATCAAACTCGATTACGCGGGCACGTTGACGTTGGCGCTGGGGCTGATGGCCTTGCTGATCCTGGTCGAACGGGGCAGCGTGCTGAGCCTGCCAATCGTGCTGGGCGGCGCGTTGGTATGTGTGGCGCTCAGCGTGGCCTTCGTTTGGATCGAACGCCATAGCCCGGAGCCGTTGATCCCGCTCAAACTGTTTCGTGAACGCATGGTGCTGGCGACGACGCTGCACGGCTTGTTTGCCGGGATGCTGATGTTCGGTTCGATGTTGTATCTGCCGCTTTTTGTGCAAGGCGTGTTGGGCACTACGCCCACGGCGGCGGGCGCGATTTTGACGCCGTACATTCTTTCCTGGGTCGTCTGTTCGATCATCGGCGGGCGGATGATCTTGCGCGTGGGCTATCGCCCGGTTGTGTTGACGGGAATGTTGCTGATGATGCTGGGGGCGCTGATGCTGGCGTTTGTCTCGGCGGCCACGACACTGAATTATCTGGCCGGTTCGGTGATCTTGATGGGCATGGGCGGCGGTCTCACGCTTTCCAGTCTGATGATCGGCTCGCAACATTCGATGCCGCGTGCGTTGCTGGGTGTCGTGACTTCGACGGTGCAATTCGCGCGTAACATCGGCGCTTCGTTGGGCGTGGGCATTCTGGGCGCGGTCATGGCCTGGCGCTTACGACACGAATTGGCGCAGGGCCGTAGTGGGGAACTCACCGCGCTGGCTTTGCAACACAGCGACATTGCCGCCCTCGTCCGCCAAACGACGCGCGCGGCCTTATCTCCGGCAGCAGCGCAATTCTTGCAACAAGCGCTGGCGAATTCGTTGCGCCTGGCCTTCATTGTGGGCTTGGTAATGGTGGTGATCGCGGCGTTGATTTCGATGCTGATCCCTGCTGGCACCGCCCACGACTTAGTGCACGAAGACCACCAGGCCGACGATGCTGCCACCATCGTGCCAGAGCTTTGATTGCCTCTGGTCAACTCCAAAGATTGCGCCATCACACCAAAGATGCACTGACCGCCAAGCGTAGCTTCCTGCCATAATCCAGCCGATTTGATCCTTTCCAAACCAGCAGCCGCGCCACGTCCAAACGCCAACAAGCTTTACTACATTTCGCCACAAAGTGTCCGTGCACGATTGACAATTATCTATGTAGAACACTATACAAGCAGAACACTAGCTAGCTAGCTTCAGGAGTTACTCATGGGCAAGAGTTACCTTTCGTATTCGGTCGCGGTCATTTTGCAGGCCTTGGACAATGGCTACATCTATGGCTTCGACATTATGGACATCACGGGTTTGCCGAGCGGCACGGTCTATCCGGCCTTGCGGCGCCTGGAAGAGAACGGCTTCGTGCGGTCGAAATGGGAAAAGCACGCCGTCGCGCAAGCCGAACTGCGTCCCCCGCGCAAATACTACGAACTGACCAAGGCCGGGAAAACGATGTTGACCGAAGCGGTCAGTCGTTACCGGTTACTGGACCAATCACCGCTCGCTACGCGCGAGCCGAAAGAAGCTGACTGAGCCACTGCGATGCCAAAACAGGGGCCTGCAAAAAATTGGGTTACACGACTGTCTTTGCGCTTGGTGCAAGTGTTCGGTGTGATTGTGCCGCAACGGCTGCGCGCCGATTGGCGGCAGGAATGGGAAGCCGAGTTGCAGTACCGCGAACAATTGCTGGCCGAGTGGGCGCGGCTCGACTGGCGTAACAGACTGGATCTGTTGCGGCGCAGTCTGGGCGCGTTTTGGGATGCGCTGCTCTTACAACCACAACGATTGGAGGACGAGATGTTTCAAGATTTGCGTTATGGCTTGCGCATGCTGCTTAAGCACAAAGGGTTCACGCTGGTGGCGGTGCTCTCGCTGGCGCTGGGCATTGGGGCGAATACGGCGCTCTTTAGTTTGGTGGATGCCGTGTTGCTGAAAACCTTGCCGGTGGGCGAGCCTGAGCGGTTGGTGTTGTTTGAATGGCTCGCCGGAAAACCCTTCCGCACGAATGGCATGCGCGGCACCTTTGACGGCAACCAACTGCCCGGCATGCGCGACGCGTCAGTCTTCCGCTTCGACACCTTCGAGAAATTGCGGCAGGCGCAGGCGGCAGGAAATAGCCCGTTGGAGTCGCTGTTTGCCTTCGCGCCGATTTACGAACTCACGGCGGTGGTGGATAACCAGGCCGAGGTCGTGTTTGGGCAAGCGGTGACGGGCGGCTATTACGCTGGGCTGAAAGTACCGGCGCTTTATGGGCGCACGCTTGTCGAGTCGGATGACAAGGTCGCCGCCGCGCCGGTCGTCGTGCTCAGCCATCAATACTGGCAGGAACGATTCACCGCCAATCCGGCGGTCATCGGCCAGCAGCTCAAACTCAACAATCACTCGTTCACGATCATCGGCGTGACGCCGCCGGGCTTCACCGGCTCGGGGCAGGTCAATCAGCGTCCGGCAGTCACGGTGCCGCTGGCGTTTGAACCCACGCTGCTGGGTGACCGTTCGGCGCAGCCCAAAACCGGCAAACCCGGCAGTTGGTGGTTGTTGGTGATGGGCCGTTTGAAACCGGGCGCGACGCTGACCCAGGCGCGCGACAGTTTGAATGGCGCGTTTCAGGCGCACGCCCTCGAAATCATGCCGCCGCCGCGCAAAGACACCGAGTCCGCCAAAATCGAAGCCAAAGATTACCCGCGTTTGCTCGCGTTCACAGGCAGCCGGGGCGCACAGGAAACGCGCCGGTCTTATTCGGCCACGATATACGGCTTGTTTGCCGTGGTCGCGGCGGTGTTGCTGATTGCCTGCGCCAACGTGGCGAATCTGTTGCTGGCGCGCGCGGCGTTGCGCGGCCCTGAAATCACCGTGCGACTGGCGGTCGGCGCGGGGCGCGGACGGCTGATTCGTCAGTTGTTGACCGAAAGTGTACTGCTCTCGCTGCTGGGGGGCGCGGTGGGCGTGCTCTTCGCTTTTTGGGGCAAGCGCGCACTGGCGGCCTTGGCCGACCGCGAGACGCGCTTCTTGCCGGAAGGCGTCGAACCCAGCATGAGTTGGCGCGTGTTGCTCTTTACCGTTGCCGTGTCATTGCTGACGGGCGTGCTGTTCGGGCTGGCTCCGGCGTGGCGTGGGACGCGAGCCGATTTGGCCGCCGGCTTGAAACAGGCCCGCCGCACCACCGGCGCGGTTTCGCGGTTGAGCAAAGGCCTGGTCGTCGCCCAAGTGGCGCTGTCGTTGCTGTTGCTGATCGGCGCGGGTTTGTTCATTCGCACACTGCGCAACCTGCAACACGTGGATGTCGGATTCAATCAGGACAATCTGCTGCTCTTTGCCGTACAGCCGCGCCAGGGGGGGTACAAAGGCGAACGGCTCGTGCAATTCTATCAGCAGCTTTTCGCCAAGCTCGAAGCCTTGCCGGGCGTGCGCGCGGCGACGTTCGGCGCGGTGCCGTTGATTTCACATTTCACCTGGAATGATGGATTTCTGTTGCCCGGCGAAACGGTCAAGGGGGCGGGCGAACATATCGCCAACCGGCAATTCATGCGCGAAAACTATTTCTCGACGCTCGAAATCCCGCTGCTGCGCGGACGGGCGTTTACGGCGCAGGATGTGGCGAGCGCCCCACAAGTCGCCATCGTCAATCAAACCCTCGCCAAAAAGTTTTTCCCCGGCCTCGCAGAAGGGGGCGCGCTCGGCAAACACGTCAGAGATGACGACGGCAAACGCGATCTCGAAATCGTCGGCATCGTCGCCGACACCAAATACAACAGCCAGCGCGATGACATCGAACCGTTGCTGTTCACCTCCTGGCAGCAGGAACTCGATAACATCGGCGAAATGTATTTCACCTTGCGCACCAGCGGCGAACCGACGGCGCTGACCAGCGCCGTCCACCAGGCTGTGCGCGAACTCGACGCCACCTTGCCGGTTACCGAATTCGTCTCGCAACGCGCGCGCGCCGAAAAGTCGCTGGCGCAAGAACGGCTCTACGCGCGCCTGCTTAGCTTTTTCGGCGGCTTGGCGTTGTTGCTGGCGGCCATCGGCTTGTCGGGCGTGCTGGCCTATTCGGTCGCGCAACGCACCAACGAAATCGGCGTGCGGATGGCGCTGGGCGCGCAAACGACCGATGTGCTGCGGCTGATTATCTGGCAGGGGATGAAACTGGTGCTGCTCGGTCTGGTGTGCGGCACGCTGACCGCATACATCGTGAAACGCTTAGTGGCCAGCCAGTATTTCGCCGAACGCTCATGGCAGCGGCAGATGGCCGATCAGCTTTACGGTGTCAGCGGCACCGATCCCGTGACCATCGGCGTGATCGCGTTGTTGCTGGCTTCTGTCGCGTTGCTGGCTTGCTGGTGGCCCGCGCGCCGCGCCGCGCAGGTTGATCCGCTCGACGCCTTGCGGCACGAATAGCGGCGGCGGTCTTTCAGCAACACAGAGTAGTTGGGAAGAGCCTGGCGCTCCGGTTTGCAACGTTTGGGGACACTCTCCGCCACACGCTGAAACCGGAGCGCCAGGCTCTTTTCATTTGGATGGAACGAAGGCAGGGAAACCGGCGGCCGCACAGCAGGTGCAAAGCAGCGAGGACTTACGCAAAGATTTGCCATAGAGCCACAGAGGCACGGAGAAAGACGGAGAACGTTGCCAACACTGTGAAAAAGCTCTGTGTCTCCGTGCCTCTGTGGCTAACTTGTCCGTGTCTTGTGTAAGTCCTGACCCAGCAGAATTTGCCGGAAAATATTTTGGATGGTTTCGGACTGTTCGGGTGAATTACGGTTGTAAGCAGGTGGAAAGAACCTACAAGCGATGACCAACCTAGAGCGGTTTGCAATTGCGTTTACGGGAGCGCGTTATGCCGGGACGGTACCGCGCGCGTGAGCAAGCGGCGCGTCAAGTTGACGCTACTGGCTGAACCGCCCAGGCTCCGCTTGCTCACGCGCGCGGTACCGTCCTGCTGCGCGGCTTTTCCCATACACTGATGTGAAAACCGATCTAATGACTGCTAACGATGCCGAACTGTTGCGTTTGATGACGGACGGCGATGAGCAAGCCTTCACGGCGCTCTATCGGCGGCATCAGGGGTTCATCTACCGGTTCGCGCTCTTGATGAGCGGGCAGGCGAGTCTGGCGGAAGAAGCCACGCAAGAGGTCTTTCTGGCCTTGCTGCATCAGGCGCATAGGTTTGATCCGGCGCGCGGTTCGCTTCCGGCGTACTTATGCGGCACGGCCCGCCATCACGTCCTGCGTTTGCTGGCACGCGAGCGGCCTTACGTTCAGCTTGTGGAAGAAACTGACGAGGACGAAGCCGTCCCCCGCGCGCTGCTCAAAGCCGGGGACGATCCGCTCCGCGATTGCACGCGCAACGAAGCCATCAAACTGGTTCGCCAGGCCGTCCTGGCCTTGCCCGCGCGTTACCGCGAAGTGATCGTGTTGTGCGACTTCCAAGAGTTGAGTTATGCGGATGCGGCGCTGGCGTTGGACTGTCCGGTCGGCACGGTGAACTCGCGGTTGCATCGCGGGCACGCTTTGTTACTTAAGAAACTGCGCGCGGCGGGCAAGCTGGACGCGGCTACGCCCGCCGCGCAAGGGATGAGGTGTTTTGCATGAATTGCCAGGATTTTGCGAAGACTGTGTTGGCGCTGGCGCGCGAACAAGCGCTGGATGCAGCGGCGCGCGCACAAAGTTTGGCGCACGCCGAAGTCTGCGCGCAGTGCGCCGCGCGTCTAGCCGAAGAACGCACCTTGTGGGCGGCCCTGCATTTGGTTGTCGCCGAGGTTGCCAGGGAAGAAGCGCCCGCCCGCGTCGAAGCGGCTCTGCTGACGGCTTTCCGCGCACAAGCTGCGCGCGGAGAAACGCCAGTCAGCAGAATGTCGCCACTGCATAGACGCGGGGGGCGGTGGCGTCTGGTGGCCGCCTGGGCCGCCGTGATTCTGTTCGCTGTTCTCACCGGCGTGGTGTGGCTCAAATCAGCTTCGGATAAACAAAAGCAAACGGCACAGCAACCGCCTGGGACGACAGCCAGCCCGCACTTGCCAAAAGAAGCGCCTGCCCCACCTCACAGCGGGCAGGTGGATGCGCCTAAACTGGCGAACGTGCCGGCTGGAGCGTTACGCCCAAAGCCACGACACGGCATGCGCCGAGCGTCTGGCAACAATTCGGAAGAGGCAGAGGTGGTCACGCAATTTTTCCCCTTACGCGAGGGCGAAGACCTGGCCGCGTTAGAGAGCATGGGCATGTTGCGCGT
The DNA here is from genome assembly GCA_016196035.1 of Acidobacteriota bacterium. Lineage (NCBI taxonomy): Bacteria > Pseudomonadati > Acidobacteriota > Acidobacteriota bacterium. The sequence goes on from JACPYM010000066.1 coordinate 180,341, forward strand.
TGCATTGCCCGGTTCGGCGCTGGGCGAAGTTGGCTTGCCCGTTGCGCCTGACAGCGCAAATACATCCGTCAAAGCTGATGTGGTGTTGGGTGAGGATGGTTTGGCGCGCGCGATTCGTTTCGTGCGCTGATGGTACTGACTCGAAATACAAAAGGAGAACTTTATGAAACAGAAACTGGGACAGTTGTTATTGATCGGCAGCTTGGTCGTCGCTGCCGGCCTTACCACGCTGGCGCAGGAAAAGAAGCCCGGGCCGGATGACGCGAAGGTTCAGACAGATGGTACGTTCAAAGTCCTCGCATCCAAGTCGGCCCTTGGCAAAGTGGTGAAGGGCGCGCCCTATGCGGCGACCGCGCTCACCGAGAGGGTGCAAACGTTGAGCGATGGCAATCAGATCGTGCGCAAGAATCAGACGAAGCTTTACCGCGACAGCGAAGGGCGCACGCGCACCGAACAGTCGCTGGAAACGATTGGCAAATGGACGGCGGAGGGCGAGTCCCAGCAATTCATTACCATCAATGATCCGGTGGCAGGGATGAGCGTTAGCCTCGACCCGCACACGCGCACCGCGCACAAGAATGTCTACGCGCTGCAAAAGCCCGCGACCGCCGAGTGGCTTGAGAGCGTTAAGGCGAATGGGCGAGCCCTAACGCAAGCCGAGGTTGAAGCGTTAAAGGAAAAGATGGGCACAAAACCTCCGGCGGGCGAGGCCACGCCGCAGCTCATCCCGTCGAAGGAATCCAAGCCGTGGGAGTTGCAAAAAGGCATTAGTGGCGACCCACGACGAAAAGTAGAAATGCTCGGCAAGCAAGTGATCGAGGGCGTAGAGGTGGTGGGCACGCGTTCCACGTATACCATCCCCACAGGTGAAATCGGCAACACCCTGCCTATCGAAGTGGTGGACGAAACCTGGTATTCACCCGAATTGCAATTGATGGTGCTGACCAAGAGCCGCGATCCACGCAGCGGCGAAACCAGCTATCGTCTGACGAACCTCACTCGCAGCGAACCGGCCCGCGCCTTGTTTGAAGTGCCAGCGGATTACACGCTCAAAGACTCCGCGCCGCTGCCGCTGAAAAAGCGCGCGCCGGAAGAGCAATAATGACCAGCCACGCAGGTTGCCGGTTTTAGAGCGGATTTCAATGCGGTGTGCGGGAAACGGGCGGGACGCTTTGCCAAATCGTCCCGCCCGCACGGCACGCCGACCGGCCACCCCGTAAACCCAATTGCAAACCGAGCTACTGCGCGCTGAAAACGGTAAACTGCCCATCCGCTCCAATCCTGCGCCAACTCCCTCGCCACCTGCTCCAACCAGCCAAATCCAAATGCCCGAGCGCGCATTTTCGAACACGCCTTTTCAGCAAAGCGGAAGCGTGCTGCGAATTTTGATAACGCGCCAAAAAACTGCGGCGTGACGGCATTATTTCACACGGCCCGCGCTGAAATGGTTGAACGTTTGCCAGCCGTCGCGAGTAATAACCAGTAGCAGGAAACAGAGCAAAAGCGCTGAAGCGGACTTTTGCCGGGGCTTTGCTGGGATGCGCAGCCATCTCGCGCAGCGCTTTGAAAGCTGCGCATCCCGCCGTTTTGACCGGCGACTTGCCAACTTGAAACGAAGCTTGAAACTGAAGCTTGAAACGAAGTTCACCCGCGTGATTTCACGGTCGCGCCTGCGACGCCAGGCAACAGATGCTGACTTTGCCTGCCTACGCCTCAGACACGGCTGAACAGCAAAACAACGAACTGACACCGCCGCCGCCGTTGCGCGGTGCGTAAGGAGACGTGTATGCAACGCTGCTCTATCGCGCTTGTCGTTTGGTTATTGGGTCTGTCAGCGCTGACGGTTGCCGCGCAAACGCCGCACAACGCCCAGGAATGTTTCCAACGCGGGCAAGCCCATTTTGCGCAGGGCGATTATGCCGGCGCGCACGCAGATTACACCTGTGCCATCGAACTCAGTTCGCGGCTCACGCAACGCCGTCCAACTGAAGACCCGCGCGCCAATATGGTTGAACGCGCGCCCGTCGAGGTTGACGACATTCGGGTGCTCACGCCCGCGACCGCCCTGGCCTATGCCAACCGAGCGTTGGTGCGCTATCAACTGGCGGATTACGACGGTGCCTGGCAGGACTGCAATCGCGCGCTGGCCATTCAACCGCGCCTGGCCGCAGCCTTCAACCAGCGCGGCATGGTTTGGTGTGCGCGCCATGAGTATGAGCGCGCGCTGCGCGATTTCGACCAGGCCATCCTGCTCAGCCCCCGCGAGCCGGAATTGCGCAACAATCGCGGCCGCACCCGCATGAAATTGGGAGATGCCGAAGGCGCGTTGAGCGATTTCAACGAAGCGCTGCGGCTGAATCCGCGTCTGGCGCAGGTCTATTTCAACCGGGGGTTTGCCTGGCGGGCGAAACGCGAATTTGAGCGCGCCTTGCAGGATTTTGAACAAGCGATCAAACGCGCACCCAAAATGGCCGAGGGCTATTTTGGGCGCGGCGTGGCTTTGTGCGACACGCACCACTACGAACTGGCTATCGGGGCCTTCACGCGCGCGCTCGAACTCGATCCGGTCATGACACATGCTCACGTCAATCGCGGGCTGGCCTCGCTGTGGTTGGGGCACGCCACAGAGGCTGAGCGCGATTTTGCTAACGCGCGAGCCATTGACCCCGAGCTAAACGCCGAATTGGAAGAGCGCATCGCCAAAGTAAAAGAGTTGTTGAAGAAGTGAGGCCTTACTTTCCGCGTGACAAATGTTTCAGACACGGCGAGGCAACGTCCGCGCACCTTTAGCCTTTGGTAGTGGCGAAGTCCGGCAGGCTGCTGTCACCGAACCTGCCCCACCTCCCACTTGATTTACCCGCTACCTTGCTTCTTTGCCACAACTTGAATCGGACACCGTCTCGCCTTCGTCGGAACGCACAACATTGAGACGGCGCGCCGGTACGGAACCGGGAGCGATAGCGACCGGGTGCTGTCGGAGCGCGCCTTCCAGCGGCCACCCGGTCGTTATCGCTCCCGGTTCCGTACCAATGTTGTCTGGTTTGATTTAGAAGCAAACCCTTCAAAAAAAAAATACGGCTGCGACCTTGACCGCTTATCTCACCCTATGTAGAATCCTTGCTAGATAGAATCTTCACTAGATAGGATGCTATCTTGAAACTGCTTTGAAGGAGTTCACGATGGGCAAAGGATTTCTTACATACGCCAGCGCCGCCATTCTGCAAGCGGTGGCCAATGGCTATCTCTACGGCTTCGACATCATAGACATCACCGGCCTGCCGGGCGGGACGGTTTACCCGGCGCTGCGGCGGCTGGAAGACGCGGGCTATCTCACCTCGAAGTGGGAAAAGCCGAGCATCGCGCAAGCCGAGCCGCGCCCGGCGCGCAAGTATTACGAGCTGACGCGCCCGGGTAGGGAAGTCCTGGCCGAAGCCGTCAAACGCTACCGGCTGTTGGAGCAGGTGCAACCAACCAAAGAGCGCGACCCGAAACCGTCTCGCGCGTGAGGGGCAAACCATGCCGTTGTTTACCTGCCACCAACGACCTTTCAGCAAACCGCACCTCTGGCTGATCACCCTTGTCGGCCTGATCGTGCCGCGCCGCTTGCGCGCCGATTGGCGGCAGGAGTGGGAAGCGGAGTTGCAATACCGCGCAGAAATGCTGGCGGAGTGGGACCGGCTCACCTGGCAAAACAAACTTGATCTGTTGCGGCGCAGCACGAGTGCGTTTTGGGATGCGCTGGTGCTGCAACCGAAACGATGGGAGGACGAAATGATCCAAGACCTACGATTTGCAGTGCGAATGCTGCTCAAGCACAAAGGCTTCACAGCGGTGGCGGTGCTCTCGTTGGGGCTGGGCATTGGCGCGAATACGATTGTCTTTAGTCTGGTGAACGCATTGTTTTTCAGTGCGCCGTCCGGGGTCGCGGCTGCGGAGCAACTCGTTGGGGCTTGTGCGCTTAATACTGCGCAACACAGGCTTGCCCCGCAAAACATTCGTTACCCCGATTACCTGCACTACCGTGATCACAATACAGTCTTTTCCGGCCTGGCCGGTTACTTCAGCGCGCACTTAGCGGATGGAGATTTCGCGGCGGAGGTGCAGGCGCAGGTGATTTCCGAAAGTTACTTCACGGTTCTCGGCGTGCGCCCTTTGCTCGGTCGTTACTTCTTGCCCGAAGAAAACCGCATTCCCGGCAGGAACCCCGTGGCTGTGCTGAGCTATGCCTTTTGGCAGCGGCGCTTTAACGGCGATGCACGCTGCATCGGGCAGACGTTGAAACTGAATGGCGTGACCTTCACGGTTGTCGGCATCGCGCCCCAGGACTTTCACGGCGTGTGGGTCGGAAACACTTATGACGTTTGGATTCCGACGATGATGGCGCAGGCCGCCTACCGTGACGTAAACATTCTCAGCCGCGACAGCGCCGAACTGGAGTTGGTTGGGCGTTTGAAATCAACCGCGACGCGCGAACAAGCGCAGGCGGAAATGACCACCCTCGCGCGCCAATTGGAAGCCAGCTATCCCGCAACCAACAAAGACGCCGGGGTGCAGCTATACGAGTTGAAAGGATTGCATCCCATCTTTCGGGACGAGCAAGCAGAATTGCCGCGCGTGCTGGCCGTGACGGTGCTGTGTCTGTTGCTGATTGCCTGTGCCAATCTGGCAGGATTGCTACTGGCGCGCGGCGCGACGCGGCAGAAAGAGATTGCGATTCGTCTGGCATTGGGTTCGAGCCGGGCGCGTTTGATGCGGCAATTGCTGACTGAGAGCGTGTTGCTTTCTCTGTTGGGCGGGTTGGTTGGCTGGGCGCTGGCTGCGGCGGCGAGCGGGCTGGTCGGCGATTTCTATTTTTCCGAAGTGGAAGGCGTCAAGCCATTTCACGAACTTCACTTTGACGGGCAGGTTTTTCTTTTCAGCTTTTTGCTGGCGGGATTGACCGGCATGCTGTTTGGCTTGATTCCGGCGCTGCAAGCTTCCCGCCCGGCGCTTGTGCCTGCGCTTAAAGACGACGCTTCCGCCTTTGGGTATCGGCGCTCCCGCTTGCGCGCCGCGTTTCTGGTCGTACAGGTTGCCTTATCCGTAGTCCTGCTGGTTGCCGCCGGGTTGATGCTTCAGAGCTTGCGCAACCTCAAATGGGACGCTGGCTTTGACGCGCGCAATGTTGTCTTCATCCGCATGAAGCCTCACCTCAGCGGCTACGATCAGCAGCAAGCACAAGTCTACTTTCAGAATGTACAGCGGCGGGTGGCGTCGCTAGCGGGCGTGCAATCAGTCGCGTTTGCCGGCTATCCGCCGCTGCGCAATTGGGGCGGCGACGCTTCAGTGGTGTTGCCCGGAGAACAGTTTGCCAATGAAAAAGACAAACGCCAGGTGAAGCAAAACAAGGTTGCTCCTGGATTCTTTGAAACGCTGCGCATCCCGTTATTGCAAGGCCGCGACTTTACCAACCAGGACAGGCAGGAAGGGCGGCGCGCCGTCATTATCAATGAGACGCTCGCCCGGCAGTTGTGGCCGAAGCAGGATGCGGTCGGTCAGTCCGTCCTGGTCGAGGATCAGCCCTGTGAAGTCGTCGGCGTTGCCCGGTACAACAATTTTCGCCAAAGCGGCGAGCCTGCTGAAGCCTACATCTTTCGCGCTGATTTCGGTGGCAATCGCATGCTGGTGCGGTTGCAGGGCGATCCGCGCGGAATGCTCCCACGGTTGCGGCAAGAGATTCTGGCTGTTGATCCGAACGTCGCCATCAGTGAAGCGTTGCCGTTGACGGAGATGGTGCAAAACTTTCGGCTCATGTGTAACCAGTTTGCATCGTTGCTGTCCGGCACATTCGTCGAATGAGCATCGCATTGATGCGTTTGGCGTTGTACATGGCTTCATAGGTCGCCACGTAGTCTTTGAGATAACGCTTGTGGACACCG